>DATHBY010000324.1:0-8459 GCA_035295885.1 Allosphingosinicella sp. | reverse complement strand
GCCGGCCCGCCGAGGCGGGCGAGAGCGGCGGCGGCGGCTTCGGTCGCTTCGCCGAGGCGGTCCGGGTCGCGAGCCTCGATCTCGGAGCGCAGGGGCGAGCCCTGGCACAGGCCGAGAGCGGCGTCGCGTTCGAAGCCCGGGCTGCGCATCGCCACCGTCTCCGAATCGATCGAAGCGAAGCCGGCGGCGCGCAGATCGGCCTCGACCCGCGCCTTGTCATGATAGCCGAAGGGGATTCGGGCGAGAAAGCCGGGCGGATCGCCCGGAAACAGCGCCGCAACCGCATCGGCGACCGCTTTGGACGCGGGATTGGAGTCGATCCGGTCCCAGACGTTGAACAGCAAGGCGCCGCCCGGCCGAAGCACCCGGCGCGCCTCCCGATAGGCGGCGACACGGTCCGGAAAGAACATCGCTCCGAACTGGCAGACGACGAGATCGAAGCCGCCGTCGTCGAAGGGCAGCGACTGGGCGTCCGCGGGCTCGAAGCTCAGGCGCGGCGACGACATCTTGCGCGAGGCGACGTCGAGCATGCCGGGGTTGAGATCGGTGGCGACGATCTCCGCCTGGGGCAGGGCCGCGGCGAGCCTGGCGGTGACGATGCCGGTCCCTGCGGCCGTCTCCAATATGCGGCGCGGGGCGAGCAGGGCCGCACGCTCGGCGAGGTCGGCGGCGTAGGGCTCGAACAGGAAGGGGCCGAGGCAGCGGTCGTAAAGCTCCGGGATCGACCCGGCGAAAACGGTGTCGGAACTGACCATCGGCCGGAGCTTAAGGGCCCCTATTCGCCTGTCGAGCGGTCCCGCCCCGGCAGCGGCAACAGGTCGTGGCGGATGCTGACGAAGCGGGCGGCCAGCCGGATCTCGGCCAGGAAGAAGGTGAGGCCGACGATGAGCAATCCCATGGCGATGATGAAAAGCACCGCGATCGGCCGGGCGAAGCCGATCTGCGCGAGATCGGCGACGAACAGGAACGCGACGACTAGGCAGACGAACAGGGCGCTGGCCGTGCAGGCGGTGATGGCCCAGTTCACGACCCGCATCCGGCGGATGATGATCAGCAGCTCCTCGCTGGCGCGCTCCCGAGTGCCTTCGTCGAAAGAGGCGAAATCGCGCTCGAGGCTCCGGCCGCGGTCGACGACCCGGGCGAGGCGCGAAGCGAGGACGTTCAACAATCCGGCAATTCCGGCGAGCAGGAAGACGGGGGCGATCGACAGCTGGATGAGATGGGCGATGGTCGAGACGGGCAGGGTCTGGTCCATAGGCCTGCCTCACGCCTGCGGCCGGAATGAGTCAAGGGCGCCGATAGCGCCGAGGTGGACGGGCCGGTCGCGGGGCACATGGCCCAGGGGACCCGGCCGTCGGCGGCAGCAACATGGGCGGATTGCGGATTCGACTGGTTCGCGCCGACACAAGACCCGCGTCATCCAAGTGCAGCTGAGGCCATGAGGTCTCCGTCGTACTTGCCATCGTCGAAGCTTAAGGCATAACCATCATTGGGGGGATAGCATGGTTGCGGAAATTAAGCCGACCCATTGGGAAAGTTTACTCAAGTGGGCTGAGTCTTTGATCGGACAGGAATTGCCCGCCGTCGCGAGATATACGCTCGGGGGGCTTGTTCTAGCAGCCCTCCTCGCGTTGATCCTTGGCGTCATCGTTCTCACCGTGGTTAAGATAAAGCAGGCTTGGACTGATCATCTTCGCCCGGGGGCATACAGTCCAGAGCAGAAGCATCGATCAGCTGCCCGAAGACAATTCGCCGCTTATCTTGCTGAAGAGGTTCACAAGCGAAATCGATCCGAAAACTGGCAGGATCGAGAGTATGCCGAACTCGAGGCCGAAGTGGAGGCCGAAGGGCGTCGCCGACGATTTTTTCTATTTGGCCACAGGACGCTGGGCGTTCGGCGCGAAAGGTCGTTGGCGGTCGCGCTTCGCCGCAGCCGCGAGCGCCTAATTCTGGTTGAAGGCGACCCCGGTTCCGGCAAGAGCGTCGCCCTTCGTCACGTCGCTATCGAGTTGGCTGAGAGGGCCAGACGGTCAAAGCGACTGGATAGCGTCCTCCCGGTCTATGTAAATCTGAAGGAACTTAAGCGTCCCTCCGGTGCCCCGGTGGATGCGGCCCTGATCCGCGCTCACATCCTGGATTCGCTGAGGCGGGTCCACAATCGCTTCATAGACACGTTCCTTGACAGGGAGTTCGATGACGGCCTCGACCGGGGTGGGTGGGTCTTCCTCTTCGATTCCTTCGATGAGATCCCTGACGTTCTGAGCGCTGTCGACGCGGACTCCTCCGTACTGGAATACAGCGAGGCCGTATCCGACTTCCTGTCGGTCGCCAACCGTTGCCGGGGCATATTGGCTTCGCGTCACTATCGAGGCCCCCGCGCAGTCGGCTGGAGCACGTTTCGAATTCTACCGCTTAGTTCAAGGCGGCAGCAGGACCTCATTCGGAAGGCGACCCCCGACTATGCGTTCGCTCAGACCATTGAAGCTGAGCTCGCACTGGCCGGCGCTGACATACAGGTCGTTGCCCGCAACCCGATGCTTTTGGGTTTGCTGTGCGAGCAGATGAGACTGAGCGGCCAATTTCCGCGGAGTTCTTTCGAGCTGATGCAGAAATATATATCCCACCGGTTCGTGAGAGACAGCGATCGCGTCTCCAGTCGTTATTCCATCGACTCCGAAGCCGTGAATGAGATTGCCCAAGCCGCTGCTTTCGCAATGACGGAAAGCCGAGGACTAGGCTTAAGTCCAAATCGAGGACGACTTGAAGCAGCGGTCGCGCAAATCAGCGGCTATACGGAGGAGCATGTTACCAAAGCTCTGAATGCCCTGATTTATATGCGATTGGCTCGAACTGACGACGCACCGGATCCGGAACTCACTTTCGCCCATCGCCGCTTTCAGGAATATTTCGTAACTCAGGCCTTGTTGAGCGGAGCGCACGAGGTGAGCCCTCGTAAGCTCCTGACCGATGCGAGGTGGCGCGAGACGGCCGTAGCCCTCCTCCAACACCAAGACGCGGTCAGGACTGCCCCTCTGCTCGACGAGGCGGCATTGCGACTCACCGACCTTATGGGCGAGGGCGAACTGTCGGACGATCCAGGCCATGGGGGCCGTTATCGTCCAGCTGTCGGAACCTGGGTCTGGCCAACGGGCGTACTGCACATTTTGGGGATATTGCATGCGGGCATTCCGGGCGAGCGATTGCCATCTCAACTCCGGCAAATCGTCGGCCGCCTGGTAGACGGCGCATTTCGTCACGGCGACCTGCTGGACGCAAAGCTTGCTCTGCAAGTCGCAGGACCCGCTTCGGAGGAAGTGATAGTCAACGGGGTGCGCGCGGCACTGAGAGTGCGCAGCGTTTGGCTGGAGGATGCCGTCTACTGGCTTGCCGCGCGCCTATCGAAACCGAACCCCGACGTCGCCCTTGCGATTGCAAGGTCGATAGCAAGGCTGGTCGAGCAAGGAGAGCTCGGGAGGCTATACGCTTCCACCCGCACCTATATTCAAAGACTTCCGAATTCCACCTCCCTTTTACAAGTTCTGAGGCAGGCCTACTGGATTATTGCCATAGAGAATATCGCGCTTGTTGCCATTAGCGCGCCTGCTTTTTGGCTACACCCCGTTCCTGTATTAGCTATAATTGCCTTCAAGCTATCCATTGATGTCTCCCGGTCTGATAACGAACTATCACCGATGGCTCGGTGGATTTATGATCATGACCGGGTTATTGTGGCTTGCTTGTTAATTATATTGTTTTATATAGGCTATCCAAGCGTGTCCGTCGACATGCCTTCTGCACCAAAAGCTTTCATACCGCTCGTAGAAATTGTTTCTTCTATACAAAATCGCCCGTTATATTCTATAGTCTTGCTGTGGTGGTTGACCCTGAGGCCAGCCGCCTTAGGCTTGGTACGAAGCGGCCGGCCCATTCCTGCCGTCTTCTGGCTGTTTCCAAATGTGGTTGTTCTAATAGAACTTTGCGCTGGACTGTGGTCTGCATGGCCTTCCTTCAAAAGGATACTTATTCCAGCTGCGGGAGCAATGGCGGCTAGCGCTGCTGCAGCAGGGCTAATCATAGCTGCAATAGCGTGGGCAGTTGGAAGATTCCCGGAGATAATGAAAATAGTTGCCATAATACTCGCCGCCCCAATTGGACTGGCGTTTATTTACTCTTTTGGCAAAGATGTTATGGGATCACTTTCTAGATGGCGAGATTTCCGGGTAGATAAAAGGAAAGTCCTGCACCTCGAGGAATTTGTCTTAGTAGATCCTAGCAAGTTTTTTACAGTGTGCAAAAGTTTGAAGACATTAAAGGGGAAGAATCTTTTATTGAAGCGCTTACTTGACACAGATCTTACGAAGCAAGGCGCCAAATGGATCGAAACATTGCGAGAATTTATCAACCGAGATGCGAAGTTAGCCAATTTGTCAAGATTACCGTCGGAAGAGCGTGGAATGGATATTGCGAGCTACCCGTATCGCAGGGGTAACCCGGTGCTAAGGATGCTGCAGACCGTCATGGGGTTTCCATCGGAGACAGGCGTACTTGAGCAACGAGAACTCGTCTTCACTCTGCTTGAGCGCGTAGCGGGACCCGAAATGACGGCAGGGTGATTTGACCCACCGCGATACGGAATTGGCTTGGGCTCACCTGATGAGGCCGCTATTGCGCGCCGGCCATGCCCTCGCCTTCCACCCGCTCGAAATCCCGTTCCGCCGCCCGGCTCGCCGCCGTCCAGGCGCTCTACCAGCGCGAGATGGAGCAGACGCCCGTCCCCAAGCTTCTCCACGAATTCCACCATCATCGCCTCGGAGCGACGATCGAGGGCGTCGAATATGCCGATGCCGAGGTCGATTTCTTCGACGATCTGGTGAGCGGCGTCGCCGCCCGCGAGGCGGAGCTCGACTCGGCGATCGCCGCCCGGCTGACTGCGGACTGGCCGCTCAATCGCCTCGACCGGCCGATGCGGCAGATATTGCGCGCCGGCGCCTACGAGCTCTCCGCCCGGATCGACGTCCCGACCGGAAGCGTCATCTCCGAATATGTCGACGTCGCCAAGGCCTTCTACGGCCAGAAGGAGGCCGGCTTCGTCAACGGCATCCTCGACGCGGTCGCGAAGGACGTTCGGAAATAGCATCGCCCCGCGTCCACGCCGCGCCCGGAACCCGCCGGCGCGTCGGCGCCGGCTTCCCCATGAGGATCGCCCGATCGCTTCCCGCTTTCCCAAGGACCTTGGGATGGGCTAGCATGCCAATAGATCAATGGACGGATAACTCTGGATTATGCTCACGCCGGAATGGCTGGCCGCGACGAAGGAGTGCGTGAGGCAATGGGAAGGCCGGGTCTGCGGTATCGCCTATACGCAGAGTTACTTCCGGAACCCGAGCGACATTTGGTACGATCGGCTGGCCACCGATGTACCGAGCTACATTGCGGGCGGACTTGCAAAGGTCGGCGCCGACTGCATCTATCTGAACGTCGAACAGGTCATAGAGCTTTGCCTGCTGCCTGAGCGGCGAAAGACCATCTCCGCGATCTTCAACGTCTGTCTTGGCCACTTGTCGCTCGACAATTGGGCTCTCATTCCAGCGCTCTCGTCCTGGGCCGATCTGCCGGTCCTTCCCAATGGGGCGCATGCCTCCCTTCTGGGCGAGGACAAGCGGGCGGCAAAGGATTTCGCGCTTCGGGCCGGCCTGCCCACCCCAGAGGTCTGGGCCGAACGGACTGGGGCGACCGGTCCCCACGTGAAGAAGCCGAGGGGGTGGGGAAGTAGCGTTGGACTTGAGCTGGTCGACGGGCCCAGATTGCTTGAGCCGGATTCGATCGTGGAGCCTTTCGTTTCCGGCACGGACTTGACGGTAACCCTTCTTCACGATCCGTCCCGAGGCCGTCTCGCACCGGTCGGTGCCTTGCATGTGAGCCACGGCGGCGGCGATCCGGAGTCGACATTATGGACCGAAGCCAAGAAATCGCGCGGGCCCCTAAACCAGACGATGGAGCGCAGCTTTCATGAAATAGACACGGACCTCGAGCAGGCCATCGACGAATTCGCCCGCGACCTCGGCGTACGGTCGGCGGCCCGGATCGACTTCCGAATGCCTCGCCCTCCCGGCGGCAGCCGGATCGGCCTGTCGGAAGTCGTGTTTCTCGAGATCAACCCCTGCCCAACGCCCTCGGCGCTCTCCAGCTTCGGCAGGACCATCAGCCACGCCGTCCGCCGGGACGACGTGGAGGGGCTCTTCCTAGCGGACGATGGCGATCATTCCGACGCCTTCGCGATCGGATCGCTGCTGAGCTCCGTCAATGCCAGATGAAGCTGCAAGTCGGAGCCAAAAGAGTCCTTTCGAAGAACTCGCCCCTCGGGCCCTGATAGCGTCCGCCGGGCGCTGAGACAGGCATGCGCGCGGCGATTCTCGCGAACAGCCCTCCGAGGTCGCTGGCGTCGAGAGGTGACAGGATGTTGCGGGTCACCGCGATCGATGCGATCCGGTCGGCGCAGGGTCGGCCCTCGGCCATCCGCAGCAGATTATAGAATAGCCGCAAATGATGATAATCCGCAGCGAGGGTGCCGAGTTGCTGCGCGAAGCTGTTCGCCGCGGCCTCCAGCTCATAATCGTCCGTATAGCCGAGCAGGTGCCGACACATTAGCTTCGACGTCCGTGATTCGGCGCGGTGTAGCCATGTCCCCGGCTCCGCCTCCGCCGCCTCGAACAGGTCGTGCGCGGCCTGAAGATTGTCGGACACGAGGTGGAGCAGCCCCACCCCCTGGTAGATGGTCGACAGCCGCTCGGCGTAGGGCGCGATCTCCTTCAGCTTTTGCGGGGCGTCCAGGAAAGGCACGAATTCGACGGGAGCGGAGGAAATGCTCAACGCCGTGACCAGCCTGTTGTGCATCGCGTAGGTGGCCTGGACGGGTTCGCCCAATCGCCAGAAGGATTTCTCCGCATTGGCCAGCCAGTGAAGGGTCGAGGGATTGAGCCCTTCGGCCAGGTTGATCAGCCGCTCGCCGAGGGCGACGAGGAATGCATCGTCGAGGCGCCGGGCCAGCCCCAGCGCATTGCGCACTTCCTCCGCGCTATTCTCGAAGACGTAAGCGTGCAGCAGGTTCGCCAACGCCTTGATCCGGGCGAGCTCCGACTGGAACTTGCCCGCCGTCCGCTGGTCCAGCGAGTCCAGATAGGCGAGGAGACGCTGCACGTCGGGCCCGGCTCTCCTGCGATCGTCGGCTCTGATGGCGGCATTGATCTTGAACATGAGTTGGTACAGGCTGGCCAGGATTTCCGCGGCATCCCCGGCGCCATCCGGGAGCAGAACCTCCTGCCGCGCCACCAGCGCGAAACCGAAATTCTGATAGGCTTCGAGCATGTCGCCGACGCCCGCCGCCCGGGTCTCCGCCGCTGCCTGGTCCAGAGTGACCAGGCCGTGCTGGCCGAATTGCACGACCTCGACCTTGTCGCCGATCGGATCCAGTTTCTCGGCGACGGATTTCGCCGGTCCCTTGGCCCTGATGATGATCCTCGGCCGATCCGGCTCCGGGACTCGCGCGAACGGGGCGATGAATGAAGAAAACTGGTCCCTGCCTATGTCATCTTCCTCGATTACATAGGCCTCCGGAAGCTCCCGCCGCGGAGCTGAAATGTTCGGGTAATAAGCCGCACTGTATTTTTCCCCGGTCGGTATTTCGAGAGCAACCTCGAAATGCCCGCCCAACGCACGAATAAACAAGCCTGCCCGCTGCCACATTTCGAAAAATTTGCTGCGCTCCATCAATCGGGAGCTTTTCGCTGCTATCTCCTGGTGATCCTGGATGATTTCGATCTGTCGAGGCGCCACGGCGCCCAGGATGGCGTTCAGGGATGTCTCGCGAGGCGCTATGAGCACCGCCACCTTGTTCGCTCTCGCACGCAGCGCCATGAATTGCTGGAACGGCACTTACCGCCGAGCCCCGGCTGCTTCGATTTCATCACCGAGCATAATCCAGAGTTATCCGTCCGCACCGGCCGGCCTGCCGGCGGGTTCCAGCCTTTCGTGAGCGGCTTTGGAGGCTTATGGTGGTGCCGGCTGAGCAGAGGATTTCGGCATCATGGAACGCGGAGTCCCTTCCTGGGCCGACTGGTCGTCGCTTTCCCGTCTTTCGCTCGCGATGCTCTTCCTGATCATGTTCCGGGGTCAGCCGGGCAGCCTGCTCGCCGCCAGCATCGGCGTCGCCCTGATCGCCCAGGCCTCGGATCATTTGGACGGGTATCTCGCGCGCCGTCGGGGCCCGCCGCCGGCGACGGGCTGGCTGTTCGACGGTGTGTGCGACCGCGCATTCTACTTCGCGGCACTCCTCGCCTTCCATCGGGAATACGGGCTTCCAAGCCCGCTCATCTGGCTGTTCGTCCTGCGCGAGCTCAACGTCTACGTCCTGCGCATCGCGATCGGCGAATTCAGCAAGCGACGGCCCGGTTACCGGCTGC
>DATHBY010000323.1:0-2511 GCA_035295885.1 Allosphingosinicella sp. | reverse complement strand
CCTGATCGTCAAGGGCCATCCGAGCCTGCTCGACAGGCCTGCGGCGGCGATCGTCGGCGCCCGCAACGCGTCGGCCGCCGCCTGCCGCTTCGCCCGTTCGCTGGCCCAGGCGCTTGGCGAGGCGGGAATCGTCATCGTCTCCGGCCTGGCCCGCGGAATCGACTCCGCCGCCCATGACGGAGCGCTCGACACCGGCACGATCGCGGTCGTCGCGGGCGGGGTCGACATCTTCTATCCGCCGGAGAACGAGGCCCGGCAGAGCTCGATCGCCGATCGCGGCCTCCTCGTCTCCGAGCAGCCGCCCGGAGTCGAGCCGCGCTCCCGCCACTTCCCGTCGCGCAACCGGATCATCGCCGGCCTCGCCCTCGGCACGGTGGTGGTGGAAGCGGCCCCGCGCTCCGGCTCGCTGATCACCGCGCGCTGTGCCGCCGAAAGCGGCAGAGAGGTGATGGCGGTGCCGGGCTCGCCGCTCGATCCGCGAGCCCAGGGCTGCAACCAGCTGATCCGCGAGGGCGCGACCCTGGTCCAGTCGGCGGAGGACGTGCTCGAGGCGATCAGCCCGGCGCGGACCCGGCCCTTCCGCCAGCCCGAGCGGGATTACGGGATACCCCAGGTGCCGGTCGAGGCGGATGACCGGGCGCGCGAAGCCGTCGCCGGCCTGCTCAACGCCACTCCGGTACCCGTGGACGAGATCGTCCGCCAGGCGAGCCTGCCGCCGGCGGTGGTGCAGACGGTGCTCCTGGAGCTCGAGCTGGCGGGGCGGCTGGAGCGTCATGCCGGGGGTCGCGTGAGCCTGGTGTGAGGGCAGGGATCCACGCCCGCTTCGTCACCGGGAATCGCCCGGCCCTTACCCCGAACCAGGCCGCATCGCATTCACGGGGCCGGCGCGATCGTTAGACCCGCTCCCAGGTGGGGAGAGGTGGAGGCGGCCGGGCGGCGATAATCCCTCTCCCCCTGGGGGAGAGGGTAGGGTGAGGAGGTCCGGCGCCTGCGACTCTCCTCGGCCGCCGAGCCCCCTCACCCCGGCCCTCTCCCCGCCGGGGAGAGGGGGAGAGGGGGGACTCAGAGCGACGACGCGTGCGTCAGCTTACGTTAAGGTGGCGGCTGCTGTTTTATGAGACGTTGTAACATTCGATCAGGGGAGAATGTCATGCGTCGAGCGGCCCGGTTCGGAATCGTCAGCCTCAGCGCCCTCAGCCTCGGGCTCGTCGCGCTCGTCCCCGGGGGCTTCGCGCCCGGTGCCGCGGCGCAGGCCCGCGAGCCGCTCTGCCGACGGGCAGCGCCGCTGCCGCCCCTGCCGCCCGAGCCGAGGATATTCGACCAGCAGCAGCAGCAGCGTTATCGCGGCCACCCCGCTCCCCCCGTCCTGGTCGAGCCGGCGATCGGACGCGCGCCGGTCATGCCGGCCCCGCCGGCTCCGCCGCCGCCGCCTTCGCCTCCACCCTCGCCAGCGCCGCCCATGGAGGTGCGCGCCGGGAGCGGCGAAGACAGCATCGCCGTCACCGGAAGCCGGGTCGGCGAGAGCCGCTCGGCGACAGCACCGCCGGCGGACGGCCGGATAGAGGGGGCGCGGCACGGCCCCGGCCATTATCCGCCGCCGCCCTATCCGCGGCCGCCCTATCCGCAGCCCCAGCCGCAATCGGGGCTTCTCACCGCGGCCGACCATGACGATCTGCTCAATCCGGAGCTCTACGCCTCCTATGCCGGCCGCTACCTCCAGCACAGCAACCTGCGCGATCTGCCGCGGCTGGACACTCGCCGGGTGCTGACCGTCGCCGTCCACGACGAATCGGGCCGGCCGGTGCCGTTCGCCCGGGTCACCTTGACCTGCGCCGACGGCAACAGCCTCTCGCTCGCCACTCTCGCCGACGGAACCGCGGTCTTCCACCCCGGGCTGGACCGGCTCGGCAGGAGCGTCCGGCTCGCAGTATCCGGAGCCGGGGGCCGCCAGGTCGAGATCGCCGACTCGGCCGGGTCCCAGCGGCAGAGCTTCACCGTCCGCTCGGGCGCCGTCCCGGTCCGCAAGTTCGACCTGCTGCTGGCGATCGACACGACCGGAAGCATGAGCGACGAGCTCAATTATCTGAAATCCGAGCTTCGAACGATCCTCGCCGACCTCAGGCGCAGCCATCCCGGACTCGACATCCGCCTCGGCCTCGTCGCCTACAAGGACGAAGGCGACGTCTACGTCACCCGCACCTATCCGTTCGTCTCCAGCCTCGACACGATGCAGGCGAACCTGCAGGCGCAATATGCGAGCGGGGGCGGAGACTATCCGGAGGCGATGGACCTGGCGCTTGCCCGGGCCGTGGCGCAGGACTGGCGCCAGGACGCGGTCAAGTCGCTGCTGCTCGTGGCCGACGCTCCGCCGCACGACCACAATATCGGCAAGGCCTGGCAAGCCGCCGAGGCCGCCCGGGCCAAGCGCATCCAGATCGTCCCCATCGCCGCCTCGGGAGTCGGCGACGTTGCCGAATATGTGATGCGGCCGATGGCGGCGGCGACCCAGTC
>DATHBY010000322.1:0-4815 GCA_035295885.1 Allosphingosinicella sp. | reverse complement strand
GCGAACCTCGGAAAAATGGCGTATGAAACAGCTTCAGCAGACCTTGTGCGACCACGTCGTCGTCGCCGGTTTCGGCACCAGCGGCTCGGAGGCGGTGGACGAGCTCATCGCCCGCGGCACGGCTCCGGAATCGATCGTCGTTGTCGACTCGAGCGAGGACGCGCTGGAGCGCGCCGAATCGCTGGGCTGCGCGATCGTCGATGCCGACGCTACCCGCGACAAGACGCTGCAGGCCGTCCACATCCAGCGGGCGCGGGCGATGATCGTCAGCGCCGGCCGCGACGACACTTCCATCCTGATCACCCTGACCGCCCGCCACCTCGCGCCCGACCTTCCGATCAGCATCGCGGTCAGGAACGAGGACAACGAGCTGCTCGCCCGCCAGGCCGGGGCGACGACGGTGATCAACCCGGTGAGCTTCGCCGGCCTGCTCCTCGCGGGCTCGACCCAGGGGCTGCACATCTCCGATTACATCGCCGATCTCGCCTCCTCCAGCGGCCGGGTGAAGCTGTCGGAGCGGGTGGTAACCGACGAGGAATGCGGCAAGCCGCTGACGGCGCTCGCCCGCGGCATCGGCGTTCGCATCTATCGCGACGGCAGGCCCTACGGCTTCTGGGAGCCCGAGACGGAGGCGCTCCTGCCCGGCGACTGCATCGTTGAGATCCTGCCCACCGCCCGGACGGAATCGGAGCTGGGTTAGGCGCGCCGCGGCCGGCGCACCACGACCAGGAGCGCCAGCGCCGCCGCGATCGCGAATCCGGCGCCGGCGAGGAAGGTGGCGGCGGAGCCGTAAGCGTCCCAGAGCAGGCCGGCGGTGACGCTCGCCGCCAGCATCGCTATTCCGGAGGCGAGGTTGAACAGGCCGAAGGCGGAGCCGCGCAAAGGCTCCGGCGAGCGATCGGCGACGAGTCGCGTGAGCAGACCCTGGCTGAGGCCCATGTGAAGGCCCCACAGGGCAATGGCGGCGAAGGCCGCCACCAGCCCCGGGATCAGAGCCAGCAGAAGGTCGGCGGCGGCGAGGACGGCCAGGCTGGCCAGAAGCAGGCCGCGCGTGCCGACCCGGTCCGAAGCGATGCCCGCGGGATAGGCTGCGGCGGAATAGACGAGGTTCATCACCACCAGCACCGCCGGGGCGAGCCAGAGCGGCAGGCCTTCCGCGGAGGCTTTGAGGATCAGGAAGGCCTCGCTGAACCGGGCCAGGGTGAAGAGAACCCCGACGGCGACGACGCCCCAGTAGGGACGGTCGAGCCGCCTGAGGTCGGCGAGGCGCAGAGGCTCGCGGACCGCGGCCCCGGGCGCCGCCGCGGGCTCCTCCACTGCAAACAGGACGATCGCCACCGCCGCCAATGCGGGAATGACGGCGATCCAGAAGATGGTTCGGATGTCGTTGGCCAGAAGAAGCATCAGGCCGATCGCGGCAAGCGGCCCGGCGAAGGCTCCGGCCGTGTCCATCGACTGCCTCAGGCCGAAGGCGCGTCCCCGTATCTGGGGCGGAGTCACCTCGGCGATGAGCGCGTCGCGCGGCGCCCCCCTGATCCCCTTGCCGATCCGGTCGGCGAAGCGCGCCGCGAGCACCGGCAGCGCCCCGGCCGCCAGCGGGAAGAGCGGCTTGGACAAGGCGGCGAGGCCGTAGCCGATCAGGATCAGCGGCTTGCGCCGGCCCAGCCTGTCGGAGAGCCAGCCGGAGAAGACCCTGGTGATGGACGCGGTCGATTCGGCGATTCCGTCGATCAGCCCGACCGCGGCGACGCTGAGCCCCAGAGTCCCGACCATGAACAGGGGCAGCAAAGCGTGGATGATCTCCGACGACAGGTCCATCGCCAGGCTGACGAAGCCCAAAGCGACAACCGTTCGGGGGAGCGGCGGGCGGGAAGCCATAGGCGTTGGTAGGTCTCCCGGGCGTCATTCTGAACTGGTTTCAGAATCCAGGCCGGTGCCGCTCCATCGCGGGAGGCCGGCTCGAGCTTTTGCGCTGCTCGGCCCGGGACCCTGGAACGACTTCAGGGTGACGAAGGAAAGCCCGCGGCCCCAGACCGGAGCCTGCCCCACGCGGCCCTAGGAAAATTCGCCCGGGGCGCCTATCTAGCGCCCTTCCCATGGCAACCATCCTCCCCTCCCCGCCCAAGGTCGGCATGGTTTCGCTCGGCTGCCCGAAGAACCTCGTCGATTCGGAGCGTATCCTGACCAAGCTGCGGTCGGACGGCTATCGGATGTCGCCCGATTATGCGGGGGCCGACGTCGTTCTGGTCAACACCTGCGGCTTTCTCGACAGCGCGAAGGAGGAAAGCCTCCATGCCATCGGCGAAGCGATCGCCGAGAACGGACGGGTCATCGTCACCGGCTGCATGGGCAAGGAAGCGGAGCTGATCCGCGAGCGCTTCCCCCAGGTCCTTGCGGTCACCGGCGCCCACCAATATGAGCAGGTCGTCGGAGCGGTCCACGAAGCCGCGCCGATGCCCCCTTCCGCTTTCCTCAACCTGGTCCCGGACGGCGGCCTCAAGCTCACTCCGAGCCACTATTCCTATTTGAAGATCTCGGAAGGCTGCAACCACCGCTGCAGCTTCTGCATCATACCGAGCCTTCGCGGCGACCTCGTCAGCCGCCGTCCCGACGCGGTCCTTCGCGAAGCCGAAAAGCTGATCGCCGCCGGCACCAGGGAGCTGCTGGTCATCAGCCAGGACACTTCGGCTTACGGAGTCGACACGAGGCACGCCTCCTGGCCGTGGAAGGGCGGCGAGGTGCGCGCCCACATGACCGACCTCGCCCGCGAGCTCGGCAAGCTCGGCGCCTGGGTTCGGCTCCACTATGTCTACCCCTATCCGCACGTCGACCAGGTCATCCCGCTGATGGCGGAGGGGCTGGTCCTCCCCTATCTCGACATTCCGTTCCAGCACGCGTCGCGCAGCGTCCTCAAGGCCATGCGCCGTCCCGCCAACGAGGCGAAGGTGCTCGAGCGAATCCGCGGCTGGCGCGAGATCTGCCCCGACATCGCCATCCGCTCGACCTTCGTCGTCGGCTTTCCCGGCGAGACGGACGCGGATTTCGAATATCTGATGCAATGGCTCGAGGAAGCGCAGCTCGACCGGGTCGGCGCCTTCCGCTTCGAGCCCGTCCAGGGCGCTGCGGCCAACGCCCTTCCGGGCGCGGTGCCGGAAGAGGTCAAGGAGGAGCGCTACGCCCGACTGATGGAGCTGACCGCCCGGATCTCCGCGGCCAAGCTGGAGGCGAAGATCGGCCGCGAGATCGACGTGCTGATCGACGTCGCCGACGGCGAGGGCGGAGCCACCGGCCGCTCCAAGTCGGACGCTCCGGAGATCGACGGCGAAGTCCACCTCCGCGACGCACCTGGGGCGAAGCCCGGCGACGTCCTGCGAGTGCTCGTCGAGGATTCGGACGAGCACGATCTTTTCGGAGTGCCGTCCTAGCGTACATGTACGCTGCTTGCCCGTGCATGCACGATCCGATAGAAAGCTCGAATGAGACCGCGGCGAAAGCAGACCTCCATTACCATCCGCTCCGACCGGGCCGCCGAGCGGCTCGCGCTCCTGACCCGGACCGGTCGCAGCCAGGCCGAAATCATCGAGGACGCGCTCGACGAAGTCGCCTTGCCGCCGTCTGAGGAGGACGAGCGACAGGCCTTTCTCGACCGCATCGACGAAATTACCCGGCGGGCAGCGGCCCGTCCGAGAAAATGGAAGTGCCTCGCGGAGTTCGATGAGGCAACATATGACGAGCGCGGCCTCCTGAAGTGATCGTCGACACATCCGCGCTCGTCGCGGTCCATCTCAGGGAAGTAGCGTGGGAGGGGCTGCGACAGGCGTTGACAGAACAGGAAGCCGTCATTCCGGCCCCGGTGATCGTGGAGTTTAACCTCGTCACCTCTCTTTCAGATAACGATCCTGATCCCGACGCGGCGATGCTGCTCTCGGCGCTGCTGTCGAGATCGTGCCACGTCAGCCCTTTCACCCCCGAAGACGCCGCCTCGTCGGCCGAAGCCCACCGCCTCCACGGGCGCGGCAACGGGCGCGGAGGTAGCCTCAACATGCTGGACCTGATGGTCTATTGCATGGCGAAGCGGCTCGGCCGCCCGATCCTTTGTACGGGGCGCGACTTCGTTTCGACCGACGCGCAGATCCATCCCGCCAGCCGTCCACGGTGACCATGAAAACCGACCTCTCTTCCCTCCTTAAGCCCGACAGGGGGCAGCCGGCGACCGCGCTCCACCTCGTCGATAAGAAGAGCTTGGACGCGTGGCTGAAGGGGCAGCCCGCCCGCGCCCGCCAGGCGGTCTGGGCGCAGGGCTTCAGGGCGGAGGGCTATCAGCTCGCCATCCTGCCCGGCGAGCAGTCGGACTGGTCGGCCGTGCTCGGAGTGGCCGATGTCGGCGAGCTAAGTCCCTGGTGCCTCGCCAGGGCGGCCGAGACCCTGCCGGAGGGCAAATACCGGCTTGAGGGCCGGGCGCCCGGCCCGGCGGCGCTCGGCTGGTTGCTCGCCCAATATCGGTTCGAGCGCTACAAGAAGGCCGAGTGCAAGACCGGGCCGCGGGTGCTGCTCACTTCGGAGGCGGCGCGGATCGAGGAGGTGTCGCGCCTCGCCGAGGCCGTCAACCTGGTCCGCGAGCTGGTCAACGTGCCCGCCGGCGACCTCGGCCCCGCCGAGCTCGAGGCGGCGGTGCGCGAAGTCGCGGCCGAGTGCGGCGGCGAAGTCTCGGTCACCTCCGGCGCGGCTCTGGACGAAGGCTATCCGATGATCGCCGCCGTCGGCCGGGCCGCCACCGCGGAGCGGGCGCCGCGTCTCGTCGAGCTGCAATGGGGC
>DATHBY010000321.1:0-1764 GCA_035295885.1 Allosphingosinicella sp. | reverse complement strand
CATCTCCGGCTTCAGCGCGCCGGCCGCCGACAGGCCCAGGAAGACGTCGGCGCCGACCAGGGCTTCCTCGAGCGTCCGGCGGTCGGTGATCACCGCATGCGCCGATTTCCACTGGTCGAGCCCCTCGCGCCCCTGCCAGATGACGCCCTTGCGGTCGCACATGATGACATGGTCGTGGCGGACTCCCATCGCCTTGATCAGCTCGGTGCAGGCGATCGCCGCGGCACCGGCGCCGTTCACCACCACGCGTATGTCCTTGAGCGCCCGCTTGGTCAGGAAGCAGGCGTTGATCAGGCCGGCGGCGGTGATGATCGCGGTTCCGTGCTGGTCGTCGTGGAAGACGGGGATGTTCATCCGCTCGCGAAGGGTCTGCTCGATGATGAAGCAGGCGGGGGCGGCGATATCCTCGAGATTGATTCCGCCGAAGCTCGGCCCGAGCAGGGCGACGGCGTTGATGAAGGCGTCGCTGTCCTCGGTGTCGAGCTCGAGGTCGATCGCGTCGACGTCGGCGAAGCGCTTGAACAGCACCGCCTTGCCCTCCATCACCGGCTTCGAGGCGAGCGCTCCGAGGTTGCCGAGGCCGAGGATCGCGGTGCCGTTCGAGATGACCGCCACCAGATTGCCCTTGGCGGTATAGTCATAGGCCTTGGACGGATCCTCCGCGATCGCCCTCACCGGGACCGCGACTCCGGGAGAATAAGCGAGGCTGAGATCGCGCTGGGTCGCCATCGGCTTTGATGCGATGATCTCGATCTTGCCCGGCCGGCCGCCCAAGGTGTGGAAGTCTAGCGCCTCCTGCTCGGAAAATTTGACGCTGCTGCCGTCGCTCATCGCGCGCTCTCCCGGTTTTTCGGCCGCTGTAGGACCGGAACGAGGACGCGGGCAATAAATTCCTACCCGGCATTTGCCGGGGAGGGGGACCAGGCGAAACCTGGTGGAGCTGTTCTTCCAGCGCCGTGGAACCCCTCCACCGCGCTGCGCGCAGTCCCCCTCCCCAGGAAATCCTGGGGAGGAAATTACCGAATCCCGTTCCCCCTCGCCACCCAACCCTCTAACCTCGCTTGCATGGCCACCCAGGCGAAGACAGGCTCGGCTCCGACCCCGATGATGGCGCAATATCTCGCGCTCAAGGCGGAGGCTTCAGATTGCCTGCTCTTCTACCGGATGGGCGACTTCTTCGAACTGTTCTTCGATGACGCCAAGGCGGCAGCCCAATGCCTCGACATCGCGCTCACCGCTCGCGGCGAGCATGAGGGCGAGCCGATCCCGATGTGCGGAGTCCCCATCCACGCCGCCGAAGCCTATCTCGCCCGCCTGATCCGCGGCGGCTTCCGGGTCGCCATCGCCGAGCAGACCGAGAATCCGGCCGAGGCGAAGAAGCGCGGCGCCAAGTCGGTCGTCAACCGCGCCATCGTCCGGGTCGTCACCGCGGGCACCCTGACCGAGGAGGCCCTGCTCGATTCGAGAGCCGCCAACTGGCTGGTGGCCGTGGCCCGCGTCGAGGAGCGCTTCGGCCTCGCCGCCGCCGACGTCTCGACCGGACGCTTCGAGCTCGGCTCGCTCGCCCCCGCCTCCCTCGACGCCGAGCTGGCCCGGCTGGGCGCCGCCGAGATCGTCGCCGCGGAGCCGCTCCCCAACCTGTCCGTCACCGAGCGCAAGGGCGGGTTCGACAGCCTCGCCGCCGAGCGCAGGCTGAAGGAGAGGTTCGGGGTCTCCACCCTCGACGGCTTCGGAGCCTGCGACCGCGCCGCCTTGTGCGCTGCC
>DATHBY010000320.1:0-3896 GCA_035295885.1 Allosphingosinicella sp. | reverse complement strand
ATCGTCTCGAGGAAGATGTGGGGGGTCGCGTAATCGGCCATGGCGAGCAGCGAATGGAGGCCGTCGAGGGTCTCGCTCAGAAGCCGGGGATTCGCCTCGAATTGCAGCTTTTCGCCGCGAATGTGGGGCCAGAGCGGGCCTTCGCGGCGGAACGAGGCTGCGAAAAGCTCGTCCTGCGTCCAGCCGAACAGGGGCGAGACGAGCAGCGCCGCCAGATTGAGGTCGTCGAGCGGCTGCACGACGAAGCGCGCAGCGGCGAGCAGGTCCCGGACCGCGAGCGGCGCCGACAGGGCCAGCCGGTCGACTCCGGCCACCGGCACCCCCTCGGCATGAAGGCGGGCGACGATCAGGGAGGCGAGGTCGCCCCGGCGGCGGACGAGGACGAGTATGTCCTCGGGCCGGACCGGTCGCCTCTTGGTCCCCTCCCCCAGCATGAACGGGTTGCGGATCCAGGCGGCGATCTGGGCGGCGAGACGCCGGGCATAATCGCGGACCGCCTCGCTGACCCAGCCCTCCTCCCCACTCTCCTCCCCGGCCCCGTCATTGTCCTCGCTGTGCGGCAGCCAGAGGGTGACCGAGCCGGGACGGCCTTTATGGTGGCTCTCGTGCAGGTTGGGAGGCCGCGGCAGGCCGAGCGCCTCGTGGCCGAGATCGGCGATCAGCCGGTCGACCGCGGCGAGGATGGGCGGCGACGAGCGGAAGCTCCGGTCCATCGACAGATCGAGGAAATCGCGGCCGACATTCTCCGCCTCGCGGGCGAACCAGGCGCGGGCCGCCTCGAAGCTGTTCGGGTCCGTCCCCTGGAAGCCGAAGATCGCCTGCTTGTAGTCGCCGACGGTGAACAGGGTGCGGTGGCGCCTCGACGCCCCCTCCCCGGCGAAGAATTCGAGAGTCAGGGCGATGACGATGTTCCATTGCGCCTGGTTCGTGTCCTGAGCCTCGTCGACGAGGATATGGTCGGTATTCTGGTCGAGCTTGTAGCGCACCCATTCGCCCATTCCGGGGGTGAGCAGGAGCTTCTCGGCGAGCCGGATGAGGTCGTCGAAATCGAGCACGGCGTGGGCGCGCTTGGCCGCGGTCCAGGCCTGCGAATAGACCTGGCCGGAGCGAAGCCCGGCGGCGAGGCAGGCGACGAGGGCGGCGAGCCTGCGCATCGTCAGCAGCCGCGAGCAGCATTCGAATGCCGCGGTGGCGAGCTCGACATAGCTTTCGTCCTGCGGCGCCTGGCCCTTGCCGAAGCTTCTTATCTCGCCGTCCGCCTTGGCCCAGATCGCGTGGAGCTTCGCCAGCAGCTCCGACCGTTCGGCCGGCCCGGCGGCGGCCCATTGCTCGCACAGCGAGGCGCGCTCGAGGCCGCTCTTCGTCCCCCACCTGCTGTTCAGAAGCCCGATCCGGCGAAGGGCCTCGACGTCGAACACGCCGTCGCAGCATTCGCCGGCGATCGCCTCGTCGATGTCGCCGAGCGGAAGGCCGAAGGCCGGGCGGAGGCGGTCCTCGACCAGCTCGGGCGCGCCCAGCGCAGCCATGGCGTCGGGCGCCCGGGCGCAGCGCCGGACGAAGGCCTCGGCGCCGCCCTCGCCGAGGCGGTGGCTGACGGCCTGCAGGTCGGCGATCAGACGGCGGTCGCCCCGCTCCTCCGCCCGGACCAGCATCTCGGCGAGCGTCTGGCGGGCGAGCAGCTGCTCCTCGCGGCCCTCGAGCGGGCGGAAGCCGGGCACCAGCCCCGCCTCCGCCGGGAAAGCGGCGAGCAGCCCCTGGGCGAAAGCGTGGATGGTCTGGATTCGAAGCCCGCCGCCGGCGGAGTCGAGCACACGGGCGAACAGCCGGCGGGCTTTGGCGAGATCCTCGTCCTCATGGTCCTCGCCGAGCGCGAACATCTCCTTGCGAAGGTCGGCGTCTTTCAGCCGCACCCAGTGCGCCAGCCGGCGATGGATCCGGTCCGCCATCTCGGCGGCGCCGGCCTTGGTGAAGGTCAGGCAGAGGATCGAGGACGGGTCGACTCCGGCGAGAAGGAGGCGGAGGACCCGGGCGGTGAGGACATGGGTCTTTCCGGTCCCCGCCGAGGCGGAAAGCGCGGCATGCTCGCGGGGGGCGGAGGCGGAGAGCTGCTCCGCTTCGAGGAGTGCGAGGGGGCGGAGGTGGCGGGGCATTGAGACATTGATGCTAGCCGAAGCCGCCGGGCGGGTCACGATCCGAAGCACCAGTCGCGACGGCGCGAAACGCCGCCGCGGCGCCCCACTCACCGCGCCGCCGGCTGTCGCGGGAAGATCGAAGTCAGCTGATTGACGGCGTAGGGCGCGAACAGGGCTGATCCGGCGAGAAAGAAGCTTCCCATCTTGTCGAGCACACCGCTGATCTTGTCCGGCGCGAAGAAGGCGGCCCAGATGATGTAATTGGCCACGCCATAAAGAGCGGCGGCGAGCACAATCGCACCGAATGCCCCGGCAATGCGGCTGTAGCTTGCCGGCAGCGCGTCCACGACGTTCTGCGGGGTGACTGGGTTCGGCACGGTCACCGGGGTAATGGCCCCGCCCCCAGGTCCGCCCGCCGCCGCAGCGGCGAGTGCCGGCGCCTGCGCCTGCGCCACTGCGACCACGGCATCTGCCGTCACCTTCTGACTGGCGACCAGGGCCGCCGTCGTGTCCTCGACCACCGCCGGGTCCTTCTCGATCAGCGCGCCTCGCAAAGTGAGACCGCCGAGCATTCGGCTAAGCAGGATGAGCACCGCGAGGTTGAGCGCGGCCATGGCGATGATGAAAGCCGGGAGCATCAGGTCCGCGCCGAGTTTGGAGACGGTGACGGCGGGCGTTTGCGGCGGGGCCTCCGTGCCGGTCTTGACGGGAGGCTGAGGCGGCGCCTCAGGCCCGCTCTTGACTAACTGAGGCTGAGGCATGGACACTTGGGGTGCGACGGGATTGGTGGCCCCGGGATTGGCGGCGACGCCACTTGCATTCACTATAATAGACATAATCGCCTCCTTGTGACCGCCCGTGTGCCTCCGGAACGGTGCTCGAGAAGTCATGATTGGTCGCGTTGGTCTGATCTCACCTAAAAGGATGAGCCGACGAAGAATCCGAGCTGCCGATTGTCGTCGTCCGTATTGGGATCGTTGTCGTCGGTCTGGACCTTTAGCCTGATGCCGCCGCGAAGGCCCACCTTGGCGGGAACGAAATACAGACTTCCCTCGATCCCCCACACGTGAGTGTTAAACTCATAGGCGGGCTTAATCTGGAGTGCCGCCGGGACGCCCAGAAGCTTGAAGTCCTGAGATCTGCCCACCCCGAAAAGAGCGATGCGCTCTTTACGGTTCGGAGGCGCGAAGGCCGCTTCGAAACACCCCTGAGGGGCGGCCGCGGGCGGTAACGCGCAAAGTATGCGCGCATCAGGAAGCTTGTATTCCGATTTATAACTCGCTCCCGCGCCGACATAGGTCCGACCGAGTGCACCCAAGAGCCGAGATTGGCCATATTGGACAGCGGCCGACCAGCCTTCGTGTTTTTCATCATCTTTCGCGAGGGTCATCGGGTTGCGAAATTCAAATTTCTTATGGGAGACCCCCACCGTAACCGCTAGCAAATGCGACGTGGCAGAAGTCCACGGATCCGCCATCAGACGGCGCTCAGCCTGTGTCATGTGGCTTTCGAGATCACCGATCGTGGTCGTCGGGGAATTACAAAAGTCCTTTTCCACCTTGGTCACGGCTTTCCTGAGGCATCGGGTGAGAAGAGTGGCCTTCAACGCGTCGCGATCCGGACCCCTGGTCCTGATGGGCGGATTGCTCCCCCAGAAGCGCGAGAAGGTGAATTCCAGCGAGGTGCCGGCGGCCAAACCCAGATCGGTGACGAAGCTGCCAGAACTGTCGTCCTTGTTGCTGACATCAGTTGACAGCTTCGCGC
>DATHBY010000319.1:0-2637 GCA_035295885.1 Allosphingosinicella sp. | reverse complement strand
CCCTTGTTCCGGACCCTCAAAGACCTTACCTTGCGCCCATGGCGCATCACCATCACCACGAGGCGCACGAGGGCGCTTCCCTCATGCAGGCCGCGCAAAGCTCGATGGAGAAATCGGGCGAGCAATGGACTCAGATGCGGTCCGCGGTCTTCGAGGCCCTGGCCGCTTTCGACCGCCCCGCTTCGGCCTACGACATCGCCGACAAGGTCAGCCAGTCGCAGGGCCGGCGGGTGGCCGCGAACAGCGTCTACCGGATCCTCGATCTGTTCGTCGGCGCCAACCTCGCCCGGCGGGTGGAGAGCGCCAACGCCTATATCGCCAACGACCATCCCGACTGCCTGCACGACTGCATCTTCCTGATCTGCGACTCGTGCGGCAACACCACCCATCTCGACGACGACAAGCTTTCCGGCGGAGTGCGGGCGGCGGCCACTCAGGCCGGGTTCACGCCCGACCGGCCGGTGATCGAGGTGAGGGGAACCTGCCCGGACTGCAAGGTCGGCTGACGACCCGCTTGGTCCGCCAGGCTCAATCCGGAGCGGCCTCGGCCCGGGGCATGTCGTCGATGCCGGTAATGGCCTGACTGCCGTTCGCCCGGTAACTCGCGCGGAAGCATTTCCAGGCTTCCGGATCCGCGGCAACTATCCGGTCGTTCCCGTCGGTTCCCGGCACCACCGTCACCGCAATTCCCGATCCGTGCTTGACCATCGTGGTCCGCGTGATCTGGCCTGATTCAATCCACCTGAAGGCGGCTATCCCATCCTCATCTGCCGAGACGCAGACCAAATTCTTGCCAACGCGGCCGAGAGAAAGCGAATTAGCCCAACCGCTCGGCGTGTTGTGGACGAAGACCGATTTTCCATCGGCAAGGTCGTAGGCTCCGATCCACCCGTCCTCCGACGACCAGCCCAGGAGATCGCGACCCTCGAAATTCTTGTGCTCCAGCGAATTGACCCGACGGCCCTGCATATCAATGCTCCGCACCAGGCGGCCGGTGGCGGGTTTCCAGATCTTGACGATCCCGCGATTCCCTATGGCCGCAAGATGGGGCTCGCCCCCTATCTCGACCACCGACATGGCGCCCAGAGGCCCGAGGTCCGTCTCGATCCTTCGGGCGGTAGTTCCTGAAACCATGCTTCGAACGGTCAGGCCGTCGTCGCTTGTGTGGACGAGGTGAGGTTGGCCATGGAGCAGGAAGAAGGCCGGGAAGGGGGCCGAGCCGACATCCTCGACGGATTGCAGGACCTTCCCGTCGCTGAGATCCGTCAAGGTCGCCGTTCCGGCGTTGGAGACCATGAGAAGCCCCGGCCCATCCTGAAGCGCGACAATCTGGGCGGAACGAATGCCTGCAGAATCGACGATCGAGGAGTGGAGAAGGTCCGCCGTCAGCGCGTCCCAGACCAGGACCCGGGCTTCGGCGCCGGTCCAGGCCAGCAGCAAACGCTGCTTCACTTCGTGGAGCGAGAGTGTGATCCCGCTGGAATTCGGCGCCATGATCGTGTGCAGCAGGCGGCTCGTCGCGACGTCCCAGATCTCGATCTTGTTGTCGTCTCCGATCAATGCGGCGATCAAACGCTCATCCGGTCCGGCCGAGGATACAACGCCCGACCAGCCCATCGGGCCTCCGAACACGCCGGCCGGCTCGCCGCTTTCGAGCTCCCACAACCGTATCGTCCCGTCATCGCCGCCCGAGGCGACGAGTCCCCGGTCGCCGAGGGCGACCCCGGCAACGCACCGCACCCACTGCTGATGCCCAACCCCCGTCGCAAGCGATTCTCCGGTGCGCACATTCCAGAACCGCACGGCATTGTCGTCACCGGCGGAAACGAGGAGCTGGCGCCCGCCCTCCTCCATCACCTCCACAGCCCGAACCCAGTCCAGGTGGCCCTCGAACGTGCGGACGACGCGGCCCGTCTCCACGCTCTGCAACCGCACGATGGTGTCGGTCCCGCCGGACACGAGCATCAATTCCCCGTCGAGGGCGGCAAGGGCCAGGGCGTGAGGAACCCCGGTCGTCTCGCCGATTGTCTTGATCGTTTCTCCGGTCTCGAGGTCGTAGAGAATGATCCGCCGCCCCCTGGTCCCGAGCGCGAGAACGGACCGATGGCCGTCATGGCCGACGGCGATGCTGGAGATCGAGTCCTTCGGCTCGACGGTCCTCAGCTTCTCACCCGAGACAGCGTCCCAAACGCCGAGGGAGTCCCAGTCGCCAGCAACGACGATCGGCATCCCCTCGACTTCAGCGAAGCGGAGATAGCCCACCGATCCATCGTTGAAATGAAGGTTTCGCAACAGCTCGGCCGAATCCACGTCCAAGATTCCGACCGAACCGTCCTCGCGGGCCGCGGCGACCCAGTTGCGCTGCTCACTCGTCAGGAAGGCGGCGCAAGTCGTCGCCGCGTGGCTGCGCAGCGTCCGGAGCGCGACGCCGGTCGCAGCGTCGAGGATTCGCACCTCCTTTCTTGCCGCAACAGCGAAGACGGAGCGGCCCTGGAGCTGCCCGCCCGCGACCCATGTCGCCCTTCCCAGATTCTCGGTCCGCTCCAGCCTCCACTCGCGGGCCTCGGGCGGAGGCGCGGCTTGCGGACGCCAGGGCAGGCCGCCCACGGTCGAGGAATAGCCTTCGGCCAGACGCAG
>DATHBY010000318.1:0-4943 GCA_035295885.1 Allosphingosinicella sp. | reverse complement strand
AGCTCTGGGCGGATAACCGTCATCCCGGCGAAAGCCGGGACCTCGGGGAGGCCCCCCGGGACCTTCCGTCCTGAGGTCCCGGACTTCGTCGGGACGACGGGTTTAGAGCAATATCCGGAACAGCGCGCCGCCGCTTTCGCTTTCCCCGACTCCGATCGAGCCTCGGTGTGCGAGGACGACCTGGCGGGCGAGGCTGAGGCCGACGCCGGTCCCTTTGGTCTTGGTGGTGAAGAAAGGCAGGAAGACGTCCTGGCGCAGAGCTTCGGGCACGCCCGGGCCGTTGTCGGCGATCTCGATCTGCACCCGGGCGCCGGGCACGGCGGCGAAGGAGAGCGACACCGCCGGCGATCCGATATGCTCCCGGGCCGCTTCGGAGGCGTTGCGCAGCAGGTTGATCAGGACCTGGCACAGCAGGTCCGGATCGGCATCGAGAGTCAGCCGGTCCGGGTTCACCTCGAGCGACAGGGCCACCCCTTCGACGCCGTCGCCGGCCCGGAACAGCGATTCGAGCTCCCGCGCCCAGGGCAGCACCTCGAAATGGCGGCGGCGGACCACCGGCGTTCGGCTGATCTGCCGGTAGCTCTCGACGAAATGCATCACTCCGTCGGCGCGGCGGGCGAGCGTCTCGACCGCAGCGCGGGCGTCGGACACGAGCGCGTTGTCGCCCTTGTCCACCTCCGCCATCAGCCCGGCCGCACTCTGGGCGAGGGAGGTGACGGGGGTCATCGAGTTCATGATCTCGTGGGTGAGAACCCGGACGAGGTCGCTCTGGGCGGCGATCTCGACCGCGTTCAGCTCGCCCTGGATCGGCTGCACCGCCACCACCCGCACCATCCCGCCGAGCCGGTGCACCGAGGCGGTGCTCACCATCGCGGTCTGCGGCAGCTCGTCGAGCATCAGCGGCACGAGGCGCGGCTTGCCGACGGCGTCGTCGCTCAGGGCGGCGGCGAAGGTTTCGCCATAGACCCGGTAATCCTCGATCCTCACGCCGTGGTGGCGGACGAACAGGCGGCGCGCCGCCTTGTTGGCGAGCTCGACCCGGCCCTCGCTGTCCACCGTCAGCAGCGGCGCCGGGGCGTCGTCGAGAACGGCCTCGCAGAAGCGGTTCGACTCGGTGAGGCGCAGCCGCTCGTCGCGAAGGCTTCTTATCCCCTGGTCCAGCGCCTCGCCGATGTCGGTGAAGCCGCTGCCGTCCGCCCGGTGGGCAAAGCTCTGGGAGAGATCGCCGAGCCGCACCGCCTCGAGGAACCGGGCGAGCTCCATGTTGGTGCGCTGGATGTAGCGCCACAATTCGTAGAGCGCCCAGAGGCAGAGCGCACCCGCCAGCAGCCGGGCGACTCCGAGGCCCTCCATGTCGAGCGCGGCGACGAACAGGAAGAGCGTGCCGAGCAGCAGCGCCGCCCGCCAGCCGAGGCCGGCGATGAAGCGGCTTCTAAAGCCCATGCTTGTCCATGCGGCGGTAGAGCGAGGCGCGGGTGAGGCCGAGCTCCTGAGCGGCGAGCGAGATGTTGTAGGCGTGCCGCTTGAGCGCCTGCTCGACCATCTGTTTCTCGGCACGTTCGAGGTTGAGGTCGGCCGAAAGGCTCGGCGGGGTCGTCGTCGCCGGTCGGGGCGCGGTGGAGCGGGAGAGGGAGAAATCCTCGAAGGTGAAGGCGCCGTTGCCGGCGAGGATGACCGCCCGCTCGGCGGCGTGGCGAAGCGCCCGGACGTTGCCGGGCCAGTCGTAGGCGACCAGGGCGGCCATCACCTCGGGCGGAAGCTCGCGGGGCGGCTTGGCATATTTCTTCGAATAGAGGGCGACATAATGCTCGACGAGTAGCGGGATGTCCTCGCGCCGCTCGCGCAGCGGCGGAAGCTCGATCTCAACCGTGTTGAGGCGGAACAGCAGGTCCTGGCGGAACAGGCCCTCGTCGGCGAGGCGCTCGGGCTGCAGGTTGGTTGCGGCGACGACCCGGACGTCGATCGGAACCGGCTTGTTGGCACCGACGGGAGTGACCTGGCGCTGCTCGAGTGCGGTCAGCAGCTTGGGCTGAAGGTGGAGCGGCAGATTGCCGACCTCGTCGAGGAACAGGGTGCCGCCGTCGGCCGCCTGAAGCCGCCCGACGCGGTCGCCGCGGGCGTCCGTGAAGGCGCCCTTCACATGGCCGAAGAGCTCGGACTCGAAGAGATTCTCGGCGACGGCCCCGAGGTCGACCGAAACGAACACGTTGCCGGAGCGGCGGGACTTGCCGTGCAGCTCGCGCGCGACCAGCTCCTTGCCGGTGCCGTTCTCGCCGAGGATGAGGACGTTGGCCTCGGTCGGGCCGGCCCGCTCGATCAGCGAATAGACCCGCCGCATCGGCGGCGAAGCGCCGAGCAGCGGAGTCTCGCCGCCCGCCGCCGGCGTGGAGATTGCGACGGCCCGCCTGCGCTCGGTGGCGACGGCCTGGCGCGACTTGCGAAGCGCCGCGGCGGTGCGGACGGTGGCGAGCAGCCGCTCGTTGGACCAGGGCTTGGAGACGAAGTCGGTGGCGCCGCGCTTCATCGCCTCGACCGCGATGTTGACCCCGCCATGGGCGGTGATCATCACCACCACCGCCTGAGGGTCGCTTGCCAGTATCTCGCCGAGCCAGTGGAAGCCCTCGGCGGCGTTGGTCGCACCGCGGCCGAAATTGGCGTCGAGCAGGACGACGTCGGAGGCGTCGCCGTCGATCGCCGCCACCGCGTCCTCGGGGGCCTGGAAGGTGGCCACCTGGTCGAAAAGGTCACGCAGCAGGAGGCGGGCGGACAGCAGGATGTCCGGATCGTCGTCGATGACGATGCAGCGCCAGAACGGCTTCCCCTCCCCAGCCACGTCGGTCCTCCTACAGCTGCGTCCGGTTACGGACAAACAATAATCGTGCCAATGGTGCCGCGGAGCGTGGCCGGATCGTCCGGGGACGGACTCGCGACGTTCGGAAGCGGACGCCGGGACCGCCCGATAAGCGCCAGAGATCGCCAGAAATCGCCGATTTCTGCGCTTGGCACGCCTCATGCTGTGTTGAGCGCGGGAGAGACATGATGAGCAAGACGGAAATATGGCTGAGCGCCCTGCTGTGGGTCGCGGCGACACTGCTGCTGCCGGTCGCGGCCTCCGAGCCGGCCTGCCCCGAAGAGGCCGAGCGCACGCTCGGCGCCTGTGCCGACGGCAGCGCCCAGCTGGCCATGGGCTGCGCGAGCATCCTTCTGTGACCTTGTCCGTCCGCGTACAGGAAGGTGTCCGGAATCGGACGGCATGAGGCTGGGATGAGCGTGATCAAGATCAAATCCACGGAAGGCGAGCGGCGGGCGGAAAGCGGCACCGGCATGGACAAGGTGGTGGTCGCCACCGGCCTGTCGCAGCGCACCAGGATCGCCATCGGAGCGGCGGCCCTGCTTGTGCTCGCCTTGCTCTTCTGGTGGTTCGCGCCGAGCGCGGGCAGCCAGACGGTCGCGGCGGAGCGGCTCACCATATCGGCGGTGAGCAGGGGCACGTTCGACGACTTCCTGCCGCTCCGGGCCCGGGTCGAGCCCCTCGTCACCGTCTATCTCGACGCGGTCGAGGGCGGCCGCGTCGAAAAGGTGCTGGTCGAGGACGGCGCCATCGTCCAGCAGGGCCAGCTGCTCGCGGTCCTCTCCAATTCGGATCTCGCGCTCAACCTGCTCGCGCGCCAGTCGGACGTGTCGCGCGAGGTCAACTCGATGCGAAGCCAGGAGCTCGCCCTCGCCCAGACCAGCATCGGGGACGAGCGCGCCGTCATCGACGCCCAGCTCGCCGCGGGCAAGGCCAGGCGCCAGTATGAGATGCAGAAGCCGCTGATGGAAAAGGGCTACGTGCCAGCGAAAGTGTTCAACGACAGCCGCGACGAATATCTCTCCAGCCAGCGCCGCGCCGAAGTCCTGAGGCGCGCCCGGGCGGTCAACCAAAGGCTCCAGTCGAGCCAGCTCGCCCAGCTCCGCGCCTCCAACGCCTCGCTGAGCGGAAGCCTCGACATCGCCCGCTCGACGCTCGACGCTCTGAACCTGCGCGCGCCGGTCACCGGACAGCTCACCGCTTTCTCGATACAGGTCGGGCAATCGCTCAACCGCGGCGAGCGGCTCGGCCAGGTCGACAGCGCCGGCCGCAACAAGCTGGTCGCCTCGGTCGACGAATTCTATCTCGGCCGGGTCCATCCCGGGCAGACCGCCACCGTCGATTCCGGCGGCAAGACCTATCGGGCGAAGGTCGCCAAGATCTACCCGCAGGTGAAGAACGGAGTGTTCGAGGCGGACCTCCATTTCGTCGGCGCGGAGCCGCCCTCGCTCAACCGCGGCCAGACCTTGCAGGCCAAGCTGACGCTGGGCGATCCGACCCCGGCGATGCTGATCCCCAACGGCGCCTTCTACAACGAGACCGGCGGCGCCTGGGTGTTCGTGGTCGCTCCGGGCGGCGGCGAAGCGGTGAAGCGCAACGTCCGCCTCGGCCGCCGCAACGCCGACTACATCGAGGTGCTCGAGGGGCTGGAGCCCGGGGAGCGAGTGATCACCTCACCCTATACCGGTTTCGCCGACAAGGATCGGCTGGACCTGGAAGCCTGAAGGAGCCTGAAGCTATGCTGAGCATGCGTGAACTGTCGCGGGTCTATCGCGCGGATACGGTCGAGACGACGGCGCTCGACCGAATCGACCTCGACATCGCCGACGGCGAGTTCGTCGCGATCATGGGCCCGTCGGGCTGCGGCAAATCGACCTTGCTCAACGTCATCGGCATGCTCGACAGCCCGAGCAGCGGATCCTACAACTTCAATGGACAGGAAGTGGCCGGCCTGCCCGAGGCGAAGCTCGCCGAGGTGCGCAAGGAGAATATCGGCTTCATCTTCCAGAGCTTCAATCTCGTCGACGAGCTCACAGTCCGCGAGAATGTCGAGCTCGCCCTCCTCTACCATAACGTCCCTGCGGCCGAACGT
>DATHBY010000317.1:0-7957 GCA_035295885.1 Allosphingosinicella sp. | reverse complement strand
GCCTTCGGCTGGTCCCCCTCCCAGAGACGAGCTCGGGGAGGACCGAGCGGCAGCTTCGCCGCCTTCTCCGCCTCCTCGATCACGCTGTCAGGGAACACATTCGGAATGCCGTGCTTGTGGATCGCGATCAGGCTGAAGCTTCGCGGGGCGAACGGGTCGCCGAGCACTTCGGAGACCCGGGCGGTCAGCCGCGGCGGCCGCCCCACCTTCTCGGCAAGGACGAGGTCGCCGGCCTGGGCCGGGCCGATGTCCGAGATGGCGAGCTCGCGCCGCTCCTTCTTCTCGACAGGCCGAAGCCAGAAGCCCTGGGCCTCCTGGTGGACGACCCCGAGGACGAGCTCGCTGCCCTTCATCAGCTTCTTCATCGGATGCGCCGCGTAGCCGGTGCCGCGCTGCTCGGTGCGGGCGAGGAGCCTGTCCCCGACCGCGAGCGCGGAGCCCCTGCCCTTGCGCTCCAGCACCCTCAGGCGCGGCTCCGGCAGGTCGGCCTCCCACCTTTCGGGGACGGCCCATACGGTGCCGCTCTCGTCCACATCGACGATCCGAAGCACCGTCACCCTGGGAACTCCGCCCGCCTGGTGGAAGGCGCGCCCCGGGGAGGAGTCGATCAGCCCCTCGTCGGCCATGTCGTGGAGAAGCGACTTCAGGGCGATCTTGTCGTGGCCCGAAAGCCCGAAGGCTCGGGCGATCTCCCTTTTCCCCGCCGGAGCATCGCTCGACGCGATGAAGTCGAGGATCTGCCGGCGGGTGGGGAGGCCGGTTCGGGTGGGTTTCTTAGCCATCTTACATCTGAACCCCGTCACCCCGGACTTGATCCGGGGTCCACCTTCTTGTGGAGCGCCTGAAGAAGGAAGGTGGATGCCGGATCAGGTCCGGCATGACGTTCAAGGTCACGGCCGCGCCGGCGGCGGAGGCGTGTAGGGCCGGAACGCACCGCCGGGGACGGCCGACGCGACCGGCGATTCAAAGCCGTCCTTCGACACCGAGGCGACGCCGAAGACATAATCGTCGACACGCACCCCCTTCAGCACCACGTCGCAGATCACGTCCTCCGGCGCAGTGCGCGGCACTCTGACCACAGGGGGCGGGAAGCAGCCATTGCCCAGCGGCACCGACCGGACGTCCACCACGAAGCTGTCCTGCCACCGGCTGGCATCGGTGCGGCGCCAGCGGACCACATAGCGGGCCGCTCCCGCTACACGCGGAAAGCTGATGGTGGTGTCGGTGGAGACGGCGCCCTCCGCGACCGGCTCAGGTGGCGGCGGAGCGCTGGCGAGGGCTGCCAGCGCCGCGACGTTCAGCTGCACGACCTTCCTCAGATACGGAAAGTCCATCTTGTCGACCGTGTCGCCATACTGGATTCCGTTCTCGACCCTGAGGTCCTGGTGCTGGTGGTGGTAATTCTCGACCGCGACGGTGAGCCGCACCGCCGGGTAGCCCGCGTTCAGGAGCTCGGTATGGTCGCCGCCGCGGCCGAAACGGTCGTTGCGCCAGATCTGGCGGACGTCGAGGCCGAGGCCGATGTCGTCGGCGAGGCCGTCGAGCCAGCGCGACAGGTTGCGCGACGGGCTGTCATTCTCTCCGCCGAGGCTGCGCTGGCGGGCGGCGAGATCCTCCCTCCCCTGCCAGCGAGGTCCTTCCGAGAACACCCGGACATGGGCGGCATCGCAGACCCGGTCGGAGCCGCAGCTGTTGCCGATGATGTCGTTGTTGAGGTTGGCCAGCACCTCCCAGCCCTGGGCTTTCGCGTAATCGGCCAGGATCTTGCCGCCGAGCAGCCCCTGCTCCTCGCCCGACAGCGCCGCATAGACGATGGTGTAGGGGAATTTGTGCTTCGAAAGCACCCGCGCCGCCTCGATCACCGCGGCGGTGCCGGAACCGTCGTCATTGGCGCCCGGAGCGTCCTTGGTGAAGTCCATGACGTCGGTGACCCGGCTGTCGATATGGCCGGAGATGATCACCACCCTTTTCGGATCGGCGGTGCCGCGCTGGATGGCGAGCACGTTGGTGACCCTGGTCGGCGACGGCACCCGGCGGCCGGTCACCACATCGGAGGGAGTCGCGATGCTCAGGCAGCCCCGGCAGGCGCGCGAGTAGCGGCGGAACTCCTCCTCGGTCCATCTGAGGGAGGCGCCTATGCCGCGCTTCGGATCGGTCTGCGACGAAAGCGTATGGCGGGTGCCGAAGCTCACCAGCTTCTCGACGACGGCGCGCAGCCGCTCCTGGCTGACGGTATCGGCGATCCCGCGGGGAGTGGCGGCGGAAGCGGGGACGGAGAGGAGAAGGGCGGGGAAGAGCAGGGCGAGCTTTCTCATGGCGGTGGCCCTGAACCCCTCCGCCGGGATTCGCAAGCCGGGGCAAGGCCGGCTGCTTTACACTCCTAAGACGCTCTGGCAGACGGACCCGAACATCCGGGTTGGGGAACCATCGCAAATGCTAGAACTCGGCGACGTCAGCCACGTCTATCCTAACGGCACCCGCGCTCTGGACCATGTGACCTTGTCCATTCCGCGCGGGATGTACGGGCTGCTCGGCCCCAACGGCGCCGGCAAGTCGACGCTGATGCGCAACGTCGCCACCTTGCAGACCCCCACCGAAGGCACGATCCGGTTCGGCGACATCGACGTCATCGCCGAGCCCGAGAAGCTGAGGCGCACATTGGGCTATTTGCCGCAGGATTTCGGGGTCTATCCGCGGGTCTCGGCCTACGACATGCTCGACCATATGGCCGTGCTGAAGGGGATCGCCTCGGCCGGGCAGCGCAAGACGACCGTCGAGGCTCTGCTCCACCAGGTCAACCTCTGGGACGTGCGCAAGAAGGCGCTGGCGGGCTTCTCGGGCGGAATGCGCCAGCGCTTCGGAATCGCCCAGGCGCTGATCGGCAATCCCGAGCTGATCATCGTCGACGAGCCGACCGCCGGCCTCGACCCCGAAGAGCGCAACCGCTTCCTGAACCTGCTCGCCGAGATTGGCGAGAATGTGGTCGTCATCCTCTCCACCCATATCGTCGAGGACGTGTCGGACCTGTGCCCGCGGATGGCGGTTCTGGCCAACGGGCGGATCCAGCTCGAGGGCGCCCCGCTCGACCTTATCCGAGCCACCAGGGGCCGGATCTGGATGAAGGTGATCGAGCGGGGCGAGCTGGAGCAATATCGCGAGAAATACGAGCTGATCTCGACCCGCCTGTTCGCCGGCCGCACCGTCATCCACGTCCTCGCCGACTCCGACCCCGGCTACGGCTTTACCTCGGTCGAAGGCGGCCTCGAGGACGTCTATTTCTCGACCCTGGCCCAATCCCGCCGCGCCGCCTGAGGAGCAGGAGATGTTCCTCAAGATCGCGCTCTTCGAGCTTCGCTACCAGGTCAAGAACCCGGTCTTCTGGGTGGCGGCCGTGCTGTTCTTCCTGATGACTTTCGGAGCCATGGCCTCGGAGTCGATCCAGATCGGCGCCGGCGGCAACATCCACAAGAACAGCCCGGTCGCCCTCACCCAGGTCCAGGCGATCCTGGGCCTCTTCTTCATGTTCGTGACCACCGCTTTCGTCGCCAACGTCGTCGTCCGCGACGACGAGACCGGCTTCGGCCCGATGGTGCGCTCGACCCCGGTCACCCGGCTGCAATATCTGGGCGGCCGCTTCGCCGGAGCGATCACCGCCGCAGTGTTCGCCTTCCTGTTCGTCCCGCTCGGCCTGTGGGTCGGTTCGGTCATGCCGTGGGTCGATTCCGAGACCCTCGGCCCGAACCGACTTGCCTATTACGCCTACGGCCTGTTCGTCTTCGGCATCCCGAACCTGCTCGTCACGGGCGCGATCTTCTTCACCGCGGCCACTTTGACCCGCTCGATGATGTGGACCTACATCGCCGTCATCGTCTTCTTCCTCGCCTGGCTGGTCCTGACCGGCGTTGCCCAGGCCAAGCCCGAGCTTCGCGACACGATCGCGATCGTCGAGCCGTTCGGAATGCCCGCCTTCGCCAATGCGATACGCTATTGGACGACGGCCGAGCGCAACACCGGCCTGCCCCCCTTCGAAGGCGCGATCCTGCTCAACCGACTCATCTGGCTGGGCGTCGGCGCCCTTTTCCTCGCCTTCGCCATCGCCCGCTACCGGTTCGCCGAGGCCGGCCTTTCGAAGAAACAGAAGAAGGAAGACGCGCCCCAGCCCCGCCTCGCCGCCCCGGCCGCGCCCGCGGCGCCTCTGCCGGAAGCGGGCGGCTCGGTCGCCTGGGCCCAGCTGGGCGCCCGCACCCGATTCGAGATGAGGCAGGTGTTCAAGAGCCCCGCCTTCGCCGTCCTCGTCGCCCTGGGAATGATCAACACCTTCGCCAACCTCTGGTTCAGCGGCGAGATGTTCGGGACCCCGACCCTGCCCGTGACCCGGGCGGTGATCCCGATCCTCACGGGCTCATTCACCCTCTTCCCCATCATCATCGCCATCTATTATGCCGGCGAGCTGGTCTGGCGCGAGCGCGACCGGCGAATGCACGAGATCATCGACGCGACGCCACTGCCCGACTGGGCCTATGTCGTCCCCAAGACCCTTGCCGTCGCCCTGGTCCTGTTCGTCACGCTTCTGTTCGGGGTGCTGGCGGCGATCCTCGTCCAGCTCGTCAAGGGCTATACCGACCTCGAGCTCGGCAAATACCTCCTCTGGTTCGTGCTTCCGCAGGGCGTCGGGACGGTGATGATCGCGGTCCTCGCGGTGTTCGTCCAGTCGCTCAGCCCCAACAAATATGTCGGCTGGGCGGTGATGGTGGTCTACATCGTCGCGACCATCGTGCTCACCTCCATGGGCTTCGAGCACAACCTCTACCAATATGGCAACACGCCCGAAGTGCCCTATTCGGACATGAACGGCTCCGGCGGCTTCGAGGCCGGTGCCTGGTGGTTCCGGCTCTACTGGGCGGCCTTCGCGATCATCCTCCTGGTCCTCTCCCACCTGCTCTGGCGGCGCGGGACCGAGACCAGGCTGAAGCCACGGCTTCGGCGGGCGCCGAGGCGCCTCGCCGGCGCTCCCGGCCTTGTCGCCGGCCTGGCGCTGGCCGTCTTCCTCGCGACCGGCGCCTATGCCTGGTACAACACCAACGTGCTCAACGACTATGAGACGAGCAGCGCCCGCGACGAGTTCGCCGCGGAATATGAGAAGAAATTCCTCAAATATGCGGACCTGCCGCAACCGACCATCTCGAAGGTGGTGCTGGACGTCGCCCTCTACCCGAGCGAGACGAGGGCGCTGGTGAATGGCAGCTATGTGATCTCCAACCTCACCTCGACCCCGATCGGCGACGTCCACGTACGAATGCCGCGCAACGACCTCGAGCTGCTCGGCCTCACCTTCGCGGGGGCGAAGCTCAGGGTCGAGGACAAGGAATACGGCTACCGAATCTACCGGCTCGACCGCCCGATGCAGCCCGGCGAGGCCCGCACCCTGAGCTTCCAGACGCGGCGCTGGCAGCGCGGCTTCCGCAATTCCGGCAACGACACGAGGCTGGTCCGCAACGGCACCTTCCTCAACAATATGGAGATCGCCCCGGCGATCGGCATGGACCGGATGGGCCTGCTCCAGGAGCGCTCGAAGCGCCGCAAATACGGCCTCCCGGCCGAGCAGCGCCCGGCGAGGCTCGAGGATCTTTCAGCGACCCGGAAGAGCTATTTCGGCGGCGGCTGGGCGACGGCGGACATCACCGTCTCTACGGAGGCCGACCAGACCCCGATCGCGCCCGGCAAGAAGGTCTCGGACAGGGTCGGCGGCGGCCGCCGAACCGCGCGCTTCGTCTCCGACGCCCCGATCCTCGCCTTCTTCTCGATCCAGTCGGCGCGTTATGCCGAGAAGCACCGCAACCACCGCGGCATCGATCTCGCCGTCTATTACCATCCCGGGCACGAGTGGAACGTCGACAGGATGCTGGACGCCCTGGCCGGAGCGATGGACTATTACCAGGCGAATTTCGGGCCCTATCAGTTCGACCAGGCCCGCATCATCGAGTTCCCGGGCTACGAGACCTTCGCCCAGGCCTTCGCCAACACCATGCCCTATTCGGAGGCGATCGGCTTCGTCGCCGACACCAGCGATCCGGACAAGATCGACTACGTCACCTACGTGACCGCCCACGAGGTCGGCCACCAATATTGGGCGCACCAGATCATCGGCGCCGACATGCAGGGCGCGACCATGCTGTCGGAAACCCTCGCCCAATATTCCGCCCTGATGGTGATGAAGCACCGCTATGGCGAGGACAAGATCAGGCGCTTCCTCAAGTTCGAGCTCGACGGCTACCTTCGCCGCCGCGGCGGCGAGCTGGTCGAGGAGCTGCCGCTGATGCGGGTCGAGAACCAGCAGTACATCCACTACAACAAGGGCTCGCTGGTCATGTACCTGCTTCAGGACCGGCTCGGCGAGGAGGCGGTCAACCGCGCCATCCGGACGGTGCTGAACAAGTACAAGTTCAAGGGCGCCCCCTACCCCCGGTCGATCGAGCTGGTGCAGGCGTTCCGCAAGGAAGCGAAGACTCCCGAGGACCAGGCGCTGATCACCGACCTGTTCGAGCGGATCACCGTCTACGACCTCAAGGTCGGCGAGGCGAAGGCGGTGAAAAGGGCGGACGGCAAGTGGGACGTGACCGTTCCGGTCGAGGCGAAGAAATCCTATGCCGACGGCCAGGGCAACGAGAAGCCCGCCGCCTTCGCCGACCGGATCGCCATCGGCCTGTTCACCGCCGAGCCGGGCCGAGGCGCCTTCGACCGCAGCAACGTCCTGACGATGGAGCGCCGGCCGGTGAAGAGCGGCAAGCAGGTCTTCCGCTTCGTCACCGACAGGAAGCCGAGCCATGCCGGCGTCGATCCCTACAATTTCTACATCGACCGGAATTCGGAGGACAATGTCGGGGCGGTGACCTAGCTGCTCCTCCTAAGCCACAATCTGCTCGATCACCCCGAAGATCGGATGGCCGGCTTCGTCGTCCATCCAGATTCGCACCGTGTCGCCGCGCCTGAGGAACTCGGTCTTCGGCTTGCCTTCGAGGATCGTCTCCACCGTCCGCACCTCGGCGATGCAGGAATAGCCGAGGCCGCCCTGGGCGATCGGCTTGCCGGGGCCGCCGTCCGGGTCGCGGTTGGAGACGGTGCCGGAGCCGATGATCGAGCCGGCGCCGATGTTCCTCGTCTTGGCAAGGTGGGCGATCAGGGTGCCGAAGTCGAAGGTCATGTCCACGCCCGCGTCGGCCCGGCCGAACGGCTTCCCGTTCAGATCGACCTTGAGGGCGCCGTGGAGCTTGCCGTCGCGGAAGCGGTCGCCGAGCTGCTCGGGGGTGACGAAGACCGGCGACAAGGCCGAGGCGGGCTTGGACTGGAGGAAGCCGAAGCCCTTGCCGAGCTCGCCAGGGATGAGGTTGCGCAGGCTTACGTCGTTGACGAGGCCGACGAGCAGGATGTGGGCCAGCGCATCCTCGGGCGTGATTCCCTGCGGCACGTCGTCCGTCACCACCACGACCTCGGCCTCGCAGTCGCAGCCCCAGGCCTCGTCGGCCAGCGGGATCGGCGAGCGCGGCGGAAGCATCTCGTCCGAGCCGCCCTGGTACATGAGCGGATCGGTCCAGAAGCTCGCCGGCATCTCCGCCGCCCGCGCCTGGCGGACGAGGGCGACGTGGTTCACATAGGCCGAGCCGTCCGCCCATTGGTAGGCGCGCGGAAGCGGCGCCAGCGCCTCGCGCTCGTGGAAGCGCTCCTTGGGGATGACTCCGTGCTCGAGATCGGTGGCGAGCAGCTCGAGCGGGGGGACGAGCCGGTCCCAGTCGTCGAGCGCCGCCTGCAGGGTCGGGGCGATATGGGTCGCGTCGGCGCACCAGGCGAGGTCGCCGCTCACCACCACCAGCCGCCCGTCGCGGCCGCCTTTGAGACTCCCAAGCTTCATTCCACCTCCGTCATGCCAGCGAAGGCTGGCATCCATGCCGACTCCACGCCC
>DATHBY010000316.1:0-2813 GCA_035295885.1 Allosphingosinicella sp. | reverse complement strand
GCCCACCAGTGCCACGGCATTGGCGAAGCCGCGGCCCGCCGGGCCCAGCGCCGGGGTGAGCCTCACCGCGGACAGCCGCTGCGCTCCGATCGCGGCGGCGGCGGCGCGCACCGTCGCCGCCGGCGGGCCGTGGCGGCCTCGGCGGTTCGAGCCCAGGGCGATCGCATAGCTTGTCAGCGCCATCGCCTGCGCCCTAGACGCTCACGATGCTCACGGCCATCTCCCCCGTACCAACGCTCGAGGCGCCGCGCGACTGCCCTTTGTGCCCGCGCCTCGTCGGCTTCCGGGAAGCGCTTCGCGAGGAGCATCCGGACTGGTGGAATTCGCCAGTCCCGCATTTCGGCGATCCCGGCGCCTGGCTGGCGATTTGCGGCCTCGCCCCTGGCAAGCAGGGCGCCAACCGCACCGGCCGCCCGTTCACCGGCGATTTCGCCGGGCTCTTGCTCTACGAGACCCTGCTCAAGTTCGGCCTCGCCGAGGGCAGTTACGAGGAACGGCCCGACGACGGGCTTCGGCTGAACGGGGCCGCCATCGTCAACTCGGTCAAATGCGTCCCGCCCCAGAACAAGCCCACCCCCGACGAGATCGCCACCTGCGCCCGAACCTACTTCCGGCCGGCGCTGGCGGCGCTGCCCAACGTGCGGGTTCTCGTCGCGCTCGGCCAGATCGCCCATAATGCCGCTGTGCGGGCGGTCGGCGGCCGCCTCGCCGCCTACAAGTTCGGCCACCTCGCCGAGCATCGCCTGCCCGACGGCAGGCTGCTCATCGATAGCTACCATTGCTCGCGCTACAACCAGAACACCAACCGGCTGACGCGGGCCATGTTCGAGCAGGTGTTTGCAAGAGCCATGGAGGTGAAGCCCTCGTCATCCCGGACTTGATCCGGGATCCATGAACTCGCCAGTTCGAGGTCACCAAGATTCGTGTTCCTGGATTCCGGCTTTCGCCGGAATGACGGGTAGTCCTCAGATGTCCTCCGCGATCCTTCGATACAGGTCCGGCCTGCGGTCCCTGAAGAAGCCGAAGGCGGCGCGGTGCTTCCTCGCCTGCTCGAGATCGAGCACGGCGGTGACGACGCCCGTCTCCTTGTCTCCGAACTCCGCGAGGATGTCGCCGCGCTCGTCGCAGATGAAGCTGTGGCCGTAGAAGCGCTGGCCGTGCTCGGTGCCGATGCGGTTGGCGGCGACGACGGGGACGACGTTGGAGACGGCGTGGCCGATCATCGCCCGGCGCCACATCCGGCTGGTGTCGAGCTCCGGATCGTGCGGCTCGGCCCCGATCGCGGTCGGGAAGAGCAATATCTCGGCGCCGTCCAGCATCAGCGCCCGCGCGGTCTCGGGATACCATTGGTCCCAGCAGACGGCGGGCCCGACCGTGCCGTAGCGGGTGCGGTAGGTCTTGAAGCCGCTATTGCCGGGCCGGAAGTAGAATTTCTCCGAATAGCCCGGGCCGTCGGGAATGTGGCTCTTGCGGTAGACGCCCATCACCGCGCCCTTGTCGTCGATCATGGCGAGGCTGTTGTAATGATGGTGCCCCTCCGCTTCGAAGAAGCTGGTCGGGATGTAGACTTCCAGCTCGGCGGCGAGCGAGCGCATCGCAATCACCGCCGGGTGCCGGTCGACGGGGAGGGCCCGGGCGAAATGGCCCTCGTCCTGGGTCCGGCAGAAATAATGGCCCTCGAACAATTCGGGCGGCAGGATCAGCTTAGCCCCCCGCCCGGCGGCCTCGCGGATCAGCCCGGAGACGGCGGCGATATTCTCGTCGGCCGAGTCGGTGAAGGCGAGCTGGAGGGCGGCGACGGCGAGTGTTGTCATGCTGATCCGGGCGTCCTTCGATACGGGCCTTCGTCTTCGCTCAGTCCCTACTCAGGATGAGCGGAAATGCACAACCGCTCATCCTGAGTAGCCGTTGAGCCTGGCGAAACGGCGTATCGAAGGACGTATCGAAGGACGTACCGGAGGATCACCTCGGCACCTGCTGGCTGATGCAATGGAAGCTGCCGCCGCCGGTCAGAGCATGCGGCGCCTTGATGCCCACGGCCCGGCGGTCGGGGAACAGCCGTTCGAGCGCCGCCACCGCGGCCGCGTCGTTGGCCGCCCCGTAGAGCGGCACCACGACGGCGGCGTTGCCGATGTAGAAATTCATGTAGGAGGCGGGGACGATTTCGCCGTCCCGCTCGATCCGGCCGGGGGAGGGGAGGGGCACGACCTTCAGCCCGAAGGCCTCGGCACGGGCCCAGGCGTCGCGATAGACGCTCGCGTTGGGATCGCCCTCGCCCGCGGGCACCGGAACGGCCAACGTACCCTCCGCGACGAAGCGGGCGATGTTGTCGACATGGCCGTCGGTATGGTCGTTCAGAAGCCCCTCGCCGAGCCACAGCAGCCGCTCGATGCCGAGGTCCGAACGAAGCCGGGCCTCGACCTCCTCGCGGGTCATTCCCGGGTTGCGGTTGGGGTTGAGCAGGCATTGCTCGGTGGTGACGGCGAGGCCGGTGCCGTCCACGTCGATCGCTCCGCCCTCGAGCACCCAGTCGTGGCGGACGGCCTCCATGCCGGCGCCTTCCGCCAGGCGAAGGCCGACGGTGTCGTCCCCCTCCAGCTCATATTTGCCGCCCCAGCCGTTGAAGCGGAAGCTTCGCGGCCGCCGCTGCCTGCCGCTCTTGAGGACGATCGGCCCGGTGTCCCTCAGCCAGATGTCACCGAACGGCTCCTGAAGCACGGTCGCGAACGGCGCCAGCTCGCGGGCGGCGCGGGCCGAGGCGGGATCGGCGGCGACGAGGCGAACCTCCTCGCCCGCCCCGTCGGCATGGATCG
>DATHBY010000315.1:0-15138 GCA_035295885.1 Allosphingosinicella sp. | reverse complement strand
CTCGGCAAGGACGTGGTGCTCCTGGAAGCGCTTGACCGGCTGCTGGCGCGGGTGGCGGGGGCGGAGATTTCACGATTCTACGAAGCCGAGCACCGCGCCCGGGGCGTCGACGTCCGGCTCGGCGCCGCGGTCGCCGAAATCGTCGGAAGGGATGGCCGGGTGGCCGGGGTGCGGCTGCAGGCCGGCGGGACGATCGAGGCGGAGATGGCGATCGTCGGGATCGGGGTCGAGGCCGCGGTCGCTCCGCTGCTCGCCGCCGGCGCCGCCGGGGCTAACGGAGTCGAGGTCGACGCCTTCTGCCGCACCAGCCTGCCGGATGTCTATTCGGCCGGCGATTGCGCCGCCCACGAGAATCTTTTCGCAGGCGGGCTCCGGATCCGCCTCGAATCGGTCCAGAATGCCCACGACCAGGCGGCCACGGCCGCCCGGGCGATCGTGGGGCGGCTCGAACCGTATGAGACCGTCCCCTGGTTCTGGTCCAACCAATACGACCTGCGGCTCCAGACGGTGGGCCTGTCGGTCGGCCACGATATGACGGTGGTACGCGGTCGGCCGGAAGAGCGCAGTTTCTCGGTAATTTACCTGCTGCAGGGCCGGGTGATCGCGCTCGACTGCGTCAACGCGACCCGGGATTATGTGCAGGGCCGGAAGCTTGTGCTGGCGCGCCGGGTGGTAGAGCCCGAGCGCCTCGCCGATACGGCGGTGCAGTTGAAGGAGCTTTAAATCCTCCCTGCGAGCAAAGCTCGTGGGGAGGGGGACCATGCGAAGCATGGTGGAGGGGTACCCGCTTGAAGTCCGCGGATATGGCGCGAGTCGGCAACAGCCTGCGCCAAATACCCCTCCACCACACTTCGTGTGGTCCCCCTCCCCATCTTCGCGATGGGGAGGACTTACCGCCCCGCGAACCCCGCAAGCACCTCGCACACCCATCTTCCCGCCGTCAGAGCGGTGATGTCGCTGACGTCGAGGCTCGGATCGAACTCGGTGAGGTCGACCAGCTTCACCCTCGGCTCGGCCGCGAGGCGGCGGGCGGCGGCGAAGAACATCGAGGCGGGCATTCCGGCGGGGCGCGCGCCGGGGGCGCCGGGGCAGGAAGCCCGGTCGACCACGTCGATGTCGAAATCGACCATCAAGGCCTCGAGATGGACGAAGCGGGCAAGGGCATGGTTGAGCACGGCCAGCACTCCGCGTTCCATGCAGTCGGCCAGGGTGTAGACCCCGATTCCGGCGGCCCGGGCGTCGGCGTGCATCCGGGCGGTGTTGGCGAAGGGGGCGAGGCCGATCTGGCAGATATTGGCGCCCGGCAGGCCGTCCTCGAGCAGGCAGCGAATCGGGTTGCCGTTCATCGGCCCGCCGGCCGTGTCGCGAAGATCGAAATGGGCGTCGAGGGTGATCAGGCCGATCTTGGCCAGAGGCAGACCGAGGGCATGCGCGGCGGGACGCGTGACCGCGTTGTTGCCGCCGATCAGCAGGGTCAGGCGGTGAGCCGCGACGGCGGCGGCCGCGGCGTCGCGGATCGGAGCGAAGCCGTCGGCCGGCGACATGCCCTGGACCGGGACGTCGCCCAGCTCGCGGACGCCGAAGAACAGCTCCGAGCCCCTCTCAACGTCATATGTGCTGAAGCGCCGGAGGGCGCGGCGGACGGTTTCGGGGGCGAGGTCGCAGCGGCCGGGGGTCACCGAACCCGCCTCCATGGGGGCGCCAAGGATCGCGATCTGGCCCTCGCTGCCGATCAAGTCAGCGATGGATTTCCAGCTCATGGCGTTGCTCTTAGTCGGGCGAAGGTTAAGAAGCGAGCAATGTGGGACCGACTGCTCACCGACTGTCATATCGCCACCATGGACCCCGCGGTTCCGGGCGCGTTCGGAGCGGTCGAGGACGGTGCGATCGGGATCCAGGACGGGCGGATAGTCCGGGTCGGGCGGCGGATCGACCTTGCCGGCTATCGCGCCCGCAAGGTCGAGCCGCTTGGCGGGGCCTGGGTGACTCCGGGGCTGATCGACTGCCACACCCACCTCGTCTTCGCGGGCAACCGGGCCGCGGAGTTCGAGCAGAGGCTGGGGGGAGCGAGCTACGAGGAGATCGCCCGAGCCGGCGGCGGCATCATCTCGTCGGTCAAGGCGACCCGCTTCGCCTCGCTCGAGGAGCTGGTCGAGCAGGCGCGGCCGCGGCTTCGGGCGCTGATGCGCGGCGGAGTCACCACGGTCGAAATCAAGTCGGGCTACGGACTCGACGTGCGGAGCGAGCTGAAGATGCTCGAGGCGGTGAAGGCACTCGGCGAAAGCGAGGCGGTCCGGGTGGTGCCGACCCTGCTCGCCCTGCACGCGCTACCGCCGGAGCATAAGGAGAGCCGCGACGAGTTCGTCCGGCTCGCCGTGGACGAGATGATCCCGGCCGTGGCCGAAGCGGGGCTGGCGAGCGCGGTCGATGCTTATTGCGAGGGGATAGGATTCACCGCGGACGAGGTGCGCTCGCTGTTCGAGGCGGCGGACGAGCATGGCCTTCGAGTCAAGCTCCACGCCGAGCAGCTCTCGAACCTCAACGGAGCCGCGCTGGCGGCGGAGTTCGGTGCGCTTTCCGCCGACCATCTCGAACATGCCGACGAAGCGGGGATCGGAGCGATGGCCCGGGCCGGGATGGTGGCGGTGCTTCTGCCCGGAGCCTTCTACGCCCTGAGGGAGACGAGGAGGCCTCCCGTCGACCTTCTGCGCCGCCACGGAGTGAGGATGGCCGTGGCGACCGACTGCAATCCCGGCACCTCGCCGGTCCTGTCGGCGACCCTGATGCTGAGCATGGCCTGCACCCTGTTCGGCCTTACGCCCGAGGAGGCGCTGGCGGGGATAACCGTCCATGCCGCCACGGCGCTGGGGCTGGAGAAGGAGGTGGGGACGGTCTCCACCGGCAAGGCCGCGGACCTTTGCGTCTGGAGGGTGAGCCGGCCGGCCGAGCTGGCCTATTGGATCGGGCTTCCGGGACCGGAGCGGCGGATCGTGGCGGGGGTGGATGCCTGATCCGTCCTTCGATACGGGTCTTCGCCAAGCTCAGCCCCTACTCAGGATGAGCGGGGTGTGTATATCCGCTCGTCCTGAGTAGCCGGTGAGCGAAGTCGAACCGGCGTATCGAAGGACGCCCATGCAATCCCGCCGAGACAATTCCCGCTCCATCCGCGCCCGAACCGGGCCCGACCTCGTCGCCAAGAGCTGGGCCGCCGAAGCGGCGGTGCGGATGCTCCAGAACAACCTCGACCCCGGAGTCGCCGAGGCGCCGGAGGAGCTGGTCGTCTATGGCGGGATCGGGCGGGCGGCTCGGGACTGGGCGAGCTTCGACAGGATCGTCGAGACTCTGGAGCGGCTCGAGGAGGATGAGACCCTGCTCGTCCAGTCGGGCAAGCCGGTCGGGGTCTTCCGAACCCATGCCGACGCGCCGCGGGTGCTGATCGCCAATTCCAACCTGGTGCCGAAATGGGCGACCTGGGACCATTTCCACGAATTGGATCGCAAGGGGCTGATGATGTACGGCCAGATGACGGCCGGATCGTGGATCTACATCGGCACCCAGGGCATCGTTCAGGGCACCTACGAGACTTTCGCCGAAATGGGCCGCCAGCATTATGGCGGCGATCTGAAGGGGCGCTGGATCCTGACCGCGGGCCTCGGCGGAATGGGCGGCGCCCAGCCGCTGGCGGCGGTGATGGCAGGGGCCCATTGCCTGGCGATCGAATGCCAGGAGAGCCGGATCGAGAAAAGGCTGGAGACCCGCTATCTCGACCGGCGCGCAGGCTCGCTGGACGAGGCGCTGGAGATCATTCGTACCGCCACTGCACCCACTTCCGTGGGGTTGCTCGGGAATGCGGCCGAGGTGCTGCCGGAGATGGTCCGCCGGGGCATTCGTCCGGATGCGGTGACCGACCAGACCTCCGCGCACGACCCGGTGAACGGTTACCTGCCGGCGGGTTGGACCGTCGAGAAATGGATAAATATGCGCGAACGGGATCCCGCCGCGGTGGAGGCGGCTGCAAGAGAATCCATGGCCGTGCATGTCAATGCAATGCTGGCCTTCCGGGGACAAGGCATCCCAACGTTCGACTATGGCAACAACATCCGCCAGGTGGCGAAGGACGAGGGCGTGACCCACGCCTTCGATTTCCCCGGCTTCGTCCCGGCCTACGTCCGGCCGCTCTTCTGCCGCGGCATCGGCCCGTTCCGCTGGGTGGCGCTTTCCGGGGACCCGGAAGACATCTACAGAACCGACGCCAAGGTGAAGGAGCTGATCCCGGACGACCCGCACCTCGACCGCTGGCTCGACATGGCGCGGGAGCGGATCGCCTTCCAGGGGCTTCCGGCCCGGATCTGCTGGGTGGGCCTGGGCGAAAGGCACCGGCTCGGAATGGCGTTCAACGAGATGGTCGCCTCGGGGGAGCTGAAGGCTCCGATAGTCATCGGCCGCGACCATCTCGATTCCGGCTCGGTGGCAAGCCCCAATCGCGAGACGGAGGCGATGAGGGACGGCTCCGACGCCGTGTCCGACTGGCCTTTGCTCAACGCCCTCCTCAACACCGCCTCGGGCGCGACCTGGGTGTCGCTCCACCATGGCGGAGGGGTAGGGATGGGCTATTCGCAGCATGCCGGGATGGTGATCGTCGCCGACGGCACCGAAGCGGCGGCGCAGCGGCTGGAGCGGGTGCTGTGGAACGACCCCGGCACCGGGGTAATGCGCCATGCCGACGCCGGCTATGATGAGGCGATAGACTGCGCGCGGGAGCAGGGGCTGGATCTGCCGATGGTGGGGCTTTGATCACCCTACGCCCAGGCAGAGTCACGCTCGCCGATCTTCGCGCCGTCTGGGCGGGGGCGCCGGTGGCGCTGGCGGGAGAAGCTTGGGGCGCGATCGACGCGGCGGCGGCCTGCGTCGGCAGGATCCTGGAGAGCGGCCGCACCGTCTACGGGGTCAATACCGGCTTCGGGCTGCTCGCCCAGACCCGGATCCCGGGCAACCGGCTGGCCGAGCTTCAGCGCAACCTGGTGATGTCGCACAGCTGCGGCCTCGGCGAGGATCTCAGCCGGCCCGTCGTCCGGCTGGCGATGGCGACCAAGGTTATCGGCCTCGCCCGCGGCCATTCCGGCGTCCGGCGCGAGGTGGTCGAGCGGCTCCTCGCACTGCTCGAGGCCGACGCTTTGCCCTGTATTCCGAGCCAGGGCTCGGTCGGCGCCTCGGGCGACCTCGCGCCGCTCGGCCACCTCAGCGCGGCCATGCTGGGCGAGGGGCGGATCGACCTCAGAGGCATTGTCATGCCCGCCGGCGAGGTGCTTCGCGAGCTTGGGCTGGAGCCGCTGGTGCTGGGACCCAAGGAGGGGCTTGCGCTGATCAACGGCACCCAGATCTCGACCGCCGTGGCGCTCGACACCCTGTTCACGGCCGAGCGGGTGTTCGCTTCGGCGCTGATTTCCGGGTCTTTGTCGCTCGACGCCCTCAAGGGCACCGACGTCGCCTTCGACCCGCGCCTCCACGCCGCGCGCGGCCAGAAGGGGCAGATCGAGGTGGCGGCGGTTCTGAAGCGGCTGCTCGAGGGCAGCGAGATCCGGCACTCCCACGACGATTGCGCGAGGGTGCAGGATCCCTACAGCTTCCGCTGCCAGCCGCAGGTGATGGGGGCCTGTCTGGACCTGTTGCGCAATGTGACGGAAACGCTCGGAATCGAAGCGAATGCGGTGACCGACAACCCCTTGCTGTTCCCGGAGACGACCGATTCGCTGTCGGGCGGCAACTTTCATGCGGAACCGGTGGCCTTCGCCGCCGACATATTGGCGATGGCGATGTGCGAGGTCGCAAGCATTTCGGAGCGGCGGACGGCGGTCCTGGTCGATCCCAAGATGAGCGGGCTGCCGCCCTTCCTGGTCGAGGACAGCGGAGTCAATTCGGGCTTCATGATCGCCCAGGTGACGGCGGCGGCCCTGGTCTCCGAGAACAAGAGCCTCGCCTGGCCGGCCAGCGTCGATACGGTGCCGACCTCCGGCAACCAGGAGGACCATGTTTCGATGGCGACCCATGCCGGCACCAAGGCCCGGCGGATCGCGGGCAATGCCGCGGGAGTGGTGGGGATCGAATTGTTGGCGGCGTCCCAGGGCTGCGATTTCCACGCGCCGCTGAAGAGCTCGCCGGCCCTTGAGTCGGCTAGGGCCGAGATCCGGCGCAACGTGGAGCATTACGAGGCGGACCGGTATCTCGCCGACGAGCTGCGCTGGGCGCAGGACGCGGTGCTTGGGGGGATAATGTCCGGCGAGGTCGAGGCGGAGTTGTTCGGAAGGTGAACCCCATCCGTCATGCCAGCGAAGGCTGGCATCCTTTCGGACTCGGCATGGACCCCAGCCTTCGCTGGGGTGACGGGATATGATCGACCTCGCCCAGATCCCGGGACCGGTCGAGCTCGAGGGCGAGGTCTGCGTGATCGGCGCTGGGGCGGCGGGGATCAGCCTCACCCGCCGGCTGCTGCGGCTGGGCCGCACGGTGGTGCTGCTGGAGAGCGGCGGGCTCGACTATGAGGCGCCGACGGCGGAGCTCGGCGCGGGCGAGAATATCGGCGAGGAATATTACGACCTCGAGGACAGCCGGCTCCGCTTCTTCGGAGGAACCACCGCGATCTGGGGCGGGCGCTGCGCGGAGCTCGATCCGATCGACCTGGAGGCGCGCGATTATGTGAGCCATTCGGGCTGGCCGTTCGGTTGGGACGAGCTCGAGCGCTGGTATGGCGAGGCACGGCCGATGTTCGGGCTTCCGGAGCGGCGGCCGGGGCCGGAAGACCTGCGGCGAGCGGGGGTGAAGCTGCCGAGCTTCGAGGAGCTCGAAACCCCGTTGTGGACCTTCGACCGCCGCTTCAACCGCTTCGCCTGGGAGAGCTGCGGCGATCTCGAGGGCGACCCCAAATGCCAGATCGTCACCCACGCGACGGCGACCGCGATCGTCCGCGCCGGCGGCGGGATCGAGCGTGTGGAGGCGCGTTCGCTCCGCCCGGCGCGCCTCACGGTCAGGGCCAAGGCCTATGTGCTGGCGGCGGGCGGGATCGAGAATCCGCGGCTTCTGCTCGCCTCGGGCCTCGGCAACGATCAGGTCGGCCGCTATTTCATGGAGCATCCGCACGCCCGCGGCGGGCGGATCGTCGAAGGAGCGGCGTGGCGGCTCCTGAAGGCGTTCGGGCGGCGGCACCGGATCGGCGGCCAGGACCTCGCCGCCCTGATCAGCCCGTCCGCGAAGCTGCAGCGGAGGGAGGGCATCCTCAACACCTCGCTGACCATCGTCGCCCGCCAGCCGCAGGGGCGGCGGCAGTTCATCGGGATGAAGGCCTATTCGGGCCTGAAGCACAGCATGGCGCCGACCAAACGGGGACGCGCCTTGTGGATGGTGACCAAGAAGGCGGCCGGATGGGCGCAGCGCCATGTCGATCCCGCGCGGCCCTGGCTTCTGCACAAGATCGGCAACCTCGAAGTGGCCTTGCTGGTGCGCGGCGAGCAGTCGCCCAACCCCGCCAGCCGGATTAGGTTGAGCGGCGAGAAGGACCCCACCGGCGTGCCGAGGGTTGAGCTGGACTGGAGGCTCTCGGAGATCGACGTGCGAAGCGTGAAGGTGCTGGTCGAGACGCTCGGGCGGGAGCTGGAGCGGCTCGGGCTCGGCAGGGTCGAGCCTGCCGACTGGCTGGGCGGCGGCGAATGGAAGACCGACCCGCTCATCTCCTCGCACCCGATCGGCGGCTACCATCACATGGGCACGACCCGGATGGGGAGCGACCCGGCGACCAGCGTCACAGATCCGGACGGGCGGGTGCGCGGGCTCGGCAATCTGTGGGTGGCGGGCTCGTCGCTCTTCCCGACCGGCGGCTGGGCGAACCCGACCCTGACCATCGTCGCGCTGGCGCTGCGCAGCGCGGAAAAGATTTCCGCGGGGCTTGCGAAATGACGGCTGTTGCCGGCGTCGGCGAGAACCCGACCCGCCTTTGGGGGCTGAGCGCCGGGGAGAGGCTGCGCAGGATCGCGGCCGCTCAAAAGCTGGACGTCCGGCCCGACGGCGAGCTGCTGGTCAACCTCGGCTATGCGTTCGATCCCTCCTGGCTGAAGCTGGCGGCGGACAAGCCCGGGCTGGTGGTGACGCGCGAGGGAATCCCGGTGCTGGCGCATGTCCAGGCCGACGGGGAGGCGATCCGCCAGGCGATGGAGCAGGGACTCGCCATACCCTCGACGAGCTCGGAGGTGCTCGCCTGGGAAACAGCCGGCGACGTCGAGAATGAGGAGCTGCGCAAGAAGGAGCGGCCGTTCATGGACCGGCTCGCTCCGGAGAATCTGCGCTCGCTCGAGCGGGCCAGCTATTTCGGCGCCTACAAGGGTGTGACCGATATCCTCACCAAATATCTGTGGCCGGAATGGGCCCTGGTGCTGACCCGGTGGGCGGCGCGGATCGGGATGAGCCCGAACCAGGTGTCGCTGGTCGGTGCGATTTTGTGCCTGCTCGCCACCTGGCTCTTCTACGAAGGCCGCTACTGGCCCGGGCTGGCGGCAGGCCTCGCCTTCATGGTGCTCGACACGGTCGACGGCAAGCTCGCCCGCTGCACCATCACCTCGTCCAAGATCGGCGAGGTGATCGACCATGGCATCGACCTCGTCCACCCGCCCTTCTGGTGGTGGGCCTGGGGGGTCGGGCTTCACGCCTGGGGGCGGCCGCTGGCCCAGGAAATGTTCTGGTGGACGCTGGCCGTCATCCTCGGAGGCTATGTCGTCCAGCGGCTGATCGAGGGTGCATTCATCGTCCGCTTCGGAATGCACATCCACGTCTGGCGGCGTTTCGACAGCCGGTTCCGGCTGATCACCGCCCGGCGCAATCCCAACATGGTCATCCTGCTCGCCTTCCTGGCGGTGGGACGACCGGACTGGGGGCTGGTCGCGGTGGCGACGTGGACCCTGATCTCGCTCGTCGTGCATATGGTCCAGCTCGCCCAGGCGATGGCGGCCCGGGCGGCGGGGCGGCCGGTGGTGTCCTGGCTGGCCTGAGCCGCGCCCTTGATCCAGGTCGAAGATGGGTTCGCACAAAGATCACCAAGGCACAAAGAGTCCCGCGAAGCGGCTATCCCCGGCCGACTCGAAGAAACAGCGCCGCCGGCACCCTTGAGACCCCTTTGTGCCTTGGTGATCTTTGTGCGAACCAGAATTGCCGCCTTCGGCCGCGACATTGCTTCGGGATTCAGGTCCTGCGAGGATTGGGCATGAACCAGACGATCGTGCGCTTCGGTTACCCGGCGACCCTGGTCGCGGAATATGAGCATTGGGTGGTGCTTCTGCGGCCGGCCCAGCCGACGCTCGGCAGCCTGGTGCTGGCGGCGAAGGCTGAGGAGACGAGCTTGGCGGCGCTGCCCGCTGAGGCGTTCGCCGAGATGGGGCGCGCGGTGGCTGACGTCGAGCGGGCGCTGGGCGCCGCAGTTCGCTACGAGAAGATCAACTACCTGATGCTGATGATGGTGGACCCGCACGTCCATTTCCACGTTATCCCGCGGTACGAGGGGGAGCGCAGCGCCTGCGAGGTGAACGTGTCGGACGCGGGGTGGCCGAAGGTGCCGGCGCTTGGGGAGGCGGTGGAGCTCGAGCCGGACCAGGTCCGGGCGCTGGCGGAGCATTTCAAAGGCTTCTGGGCCGTCCGCTGACGTCAATCCTCGCGCCGCTCCTCCTGCTGAACTTGTTTCGGCATCCAGGGACCGAACTATCTCGCGAGCGGACTGGAGCCTGAAATGAGGGGCGATTCTGTGGCTTACAAACCCGTTGGCATTAGCGGACGACCCAGCGGCGGTTTTGCATGGAGTGCAAACCGGTATTGAATCGGCAACATATCTGCCTTATATTCTGGCTATCATCCTAGCGGGCATGACCCGTTAGACAGGCCGGGGCTTCGCGCTCCGGCCTTTGTCGTTTAAGCGCATCCTATGCGTCGAGTCATCGCTTATATCGACGGCTTCAACCTCTATCATTCGATAGACGATTTGAAGCGCCCGCACCTGAAATGGCTCGATCTGCGAGCATTGGCGGAAAGCCTTCTCCGCAAGGACGAAACGCTCAAGGCGGTAAAATACTTTTCTGCGTACGCGACTTGGATGCCCGCCCCGTATGCCCGCCACCGAGACTATGTGAACGCGCTCATTGCGCGCGGTGTCATCACCCACATGGCCTCGTTCAAGGAAAAACCCCGAAAATGCTTTTCTTGCGGTGCGCGCTGGATCGGGCATGAAGAAAAGGAGACGGACGTACAGATTGCGGTTCATATGGTTGCGGACGCCCTGAAGGGGGAGGCGGAGCGTATAATCGTCGTTACCGCAGACACAGACATAGCCCCCGCGGTCCGCATGATCGCGGCCAACGCCTCCAACTGTGAAGTGTTCGTAGCAGCGCCGCCGGGCCGATTCGGCCTGTGCCGCGTCCTCAAGCCCCGCGTTGAAATCACGCCCGGTCGATTGGCTAAATGCCTCCTGCCTGGGTCGGTGCAGGTGGGAAGCGGCAGAACAGTTCAGCGGCCTGCCGACTATGATCCCCCGCCTTGAGGCGCCCGGCAATAGGCAGATAATTTGTGCGGCAGTGAGGCCGAACCAAGCGATTTATGAAATTCGGCTTTCGCCCGAATGACGGGTCGCCCACCGCGCCGTAAGCGCCTTCGCTGCGTCGACGTCCTCGGGGAAGTCGACCTCCTGCCATTCCTCGCCTCGGATCGAGACGGTTCGGACGTCGGCGCCGGCGCGGGCGAGGGCGTCGATCGCCCGCAGATACCAGCGCCGGGTGCCGTCGGGCTGGCGCATCATCGTCTCGACCTGAGCCGCGAACAGTCGCGGGCCTTCGCCGCGGAAGGCGAGAAGGCCGATGGATTCGGCATTATATTGCCCCGCCTCCAGCGCCTTGCCGATACGAAGCAGCCGGTCGCCGTCGCGAAGCACCTTCATGTCGTCGGCGTCGTAGCTTTCCTTCTCGTCGACGGTGACGGCGACCGGACCGGTCTCCGCCTCGAGCACCCGGCTGAGCAAAGGCGGCGATACCAATGTGTCGCCGTTGAGGAGCAAGGTGTCGCGGTCGAGCTCCGCCCTGGCCATCCAGACCGAACCGAGATTGTCGGCGACATGGTAGAAGGGGTTGAAGAGGGTGCGGACGCCGAGGCGCCGAGCCGCCACCTCCGCGACCAGCGCCTCGGCGAAGCCGGTGACGACGACGATGTCGTTCACTCCGGCCCCCTGCAGAGCGTCGAGCTGCCATTCGAGCAGGCTCCGGCCGTTGAGGTCGATCAGGCATTTCGGCCGCTCCGCGGTCAGCGGCAGGAGACGCGAACCCTTGCCGGCGCTGAGGATGATGGCCTTGCCGATGGTCATGAAAAAGGCCGCACCCTCTAACCCGCCGCAGGACGCGCGACACTTTCATCGCGCCTGTTATGTTTTGACTTGGGCAAAGTTAGGGCGGGGCCCGATCGGGGCGTGGCGGATTGGCAACGGCGGCCGGATTAACGCCGCCGGACGCAATTTTCGATAGCCGCCACGGCCGCTTGCTGTGATTGACTCAGGGCCATGGGGGAATGGACCGCGATCGTGCTGGCGGGACGCAGGCCGGGGGAGAACGGCTTCGCGGCGTCACACGGAGTCGCCTTCAAGGCGCTGATCCGAGCCGGCGGCGAGCCGATGCTGGGCCGGGTGGCGCGGACCCTGCTCGACTCTCCCTCGATCGGCCGGATCGTCATCCTGGCCCAGGAGGCGGAGACGCTGCTGGCCGGGGAGCTCGACTGGATGGCCGCTGAACCCCGGATCGGAACGGCGGAGTCCGGCGACGGCATTTCCGCAAGCGTCGGACGGCTCGCCGGCACCGAGACGGCGCCCTATCCCGTCCTGATCACCACCGCCGATCACGCCTTGCTCCGGCCCGAGATGATCGAAGCATTCATCGCCGGCGCGGCGGGAGTGGACGTGGCCTTCGCCATGGTCGAGCGCAAGACCGTCGAGCAGGCCCATCCCGACACGAAGCGGACCTGGATCAAGGCCGCGAACGGCCATTTCAGCGGCGCCAATCTGTTCGCTCTGATGACTCCGGCAGCAATCCGGGGCACCGATTTCTGGGCCCGCGCCGAGAAGGACCGCAAGCGCACCCTGAAGCTGCTGAGCTTCCTCGGGCTTGGCGTCTTCCTTCGCGCCGTCACCCGCACCATCACGCTCGAAGCCGCGGCCGAGCGCGCCGGCCGGAAGGCGGGCTTCCGGCTGAAGCCGGTGCTGCTCCCGTTCGCCGAAGCCGCGATCGACGTCGACAAGCAGGCGGACCTCGATCTGGCCGAGCGGATCCTCGCCGAGCGGGCCGCTTCACCAGCCGCCGCCGCCGCCGCCTCCTCCTCCGCCGCCGGACGAGCCGCCGCCCCCTGATCCGCTGCTCGATCCGGGCGCCGTGGACGAGGAGGAGATGGTGCTCGCCAGCGACCCGCCGACCCGGCCGGCGAAATCCCCCGGATCGTTCCACGGATCGGAATGGCCCGAATACCAGCCGATCGGCTGCGCCTCGCCCGACGCCGCAGCGGCGGCGAGGACGGAGGTGAAGCGCGAGGCCCAGTCATTCTCGACCTTGAGCGCGATTGCGTAGGGCAAGTAGCGCTCGAACAGCTCGGGAGTCTTGTCGGGGGGATGGAGCGCCTCCAGCCGGTCCTCTTCGGCGACCGAGAGATAATGGCGGAAGCCGGCGATCCGGTCGAGCACGGCGCGGCCTTCGCGGGTGGGAGCGGCCATCCAGCTGAAGGCGGTGAGCACGACCGGGAGGCCGAGCAGCGGGATGAGCAGCGGCACGAGGCCGACGATGTCGCCGTCGGCGGCGATGCCCTCCACGGCATTGCCGATGGTGACGATTCCGGCGACGAGGCCGAGGACTCCGAACAGGGCGGCGAGCATCCTCCCGCCCATGGACCGGGCGCTGCCGGAGCCTCGGGAGAGGAGATAGAGACCCAGAGCGGCGCCGGGAAGCAGCAGGGCGGCGGCGGCGACGAGGAGGTCTGAGCGGCCATATTCGTCCGGGGCGGCCAGCAGGACCACGGCCGCGGGCAAGGCGAGCGCGGGATCATCAGCCCCAGGCCGCGATACGCCCACACCCGGTTGCGGACGAAGAGACGGCCTTCGTAGAGCTTCTTCAGGCCTTGCTCGAGCGCGTTGCCGGCGGAGCTGAAGGTGGAGTGGTTCTTCTGGTCCATCAGGATCGAATCGCCGGCGCCGAACAGGCAGGACATCAGATCGGCCTCGGGGCCGGTCGGAGGCGCCCGGCCCCCCAGCCTTTCGATCGTCGTCTTGCCGCGGGTGAAGAAGCCGCCTTCCTCCTCGACGAGCCGGATATGGCCGCCGACCCCGAGCTGGAAGAGGGCGGCGGCGAAGGCGCGGCTGTCGGCACCCATCTTCGTGATGTAGCGCATGGCCGCGGCGGAAAGGCCGTCGGGGGGAGTGAAGACGGGAACCATCGTTCCGGGCCTGGGATCGCGGCCGGCGCTGCGCCAGGCGTGGAAATAATAAGCGAGCAGCGCGGCGAGGGCGAGCGCTCCGGCCGCGGGCGGAGCATAGTCGCGGACCAGGGTGCGGGCGGCCGAGGGCGGCGCGGGCGGCGCGACCACGCCCTTCTCCCAGGCGACGGCGACCGTCAGCCCTTCGCGGCTGCCGAGCGGGGCGGTGGTCCGGAAGCTTATCTCCCCCGGAGCCTCGGCAACCACCCTCGCGTTCGCGGCGGTCGAGCCTTGGGGCCCGGTATAGACTGCGCGCTGGCCGAACGGCACCGGGCGCGGCAGCCGGATCCGGGCCTCGGCGACGTCGATCGGGAAAACCCAGCCGAGGCCGGTGGCGTTCCAGTAGAGCTCGTCATAATCGCGGAAGAAGCCCAGCTGCCCGGTCGTCCGGTAGCGGATCGCATAGACATGCTCGCCGAAGGGGACGCGGCCGTCGGGATCGCCGATATAGACCCGGACTCCATTGCCTTCGCGCTGCGTCTTCCAGGGCTCGGAGGCGCCGTTGCGCTGCACGTCCACGACCTCGAAGCCGACTCGCACCGGAGCGCCCGCGCGATTGGCATAGCGGGTCGGGAAATCGCGGTAGATGCCGCGCTCGATCCGCACGCCCTCGGCGCGAACCCGGATCGTCTCGGTGACGTCGAGGGTGCCGTCAGGCTGGACCGAGACGTCGCTGAGATAATGGAGGATGCGCTCGTCGGCCGCGGCAGCCGCCGGCCAGAGGAAGGCGAGCGCCGCCAGCAGCGGCAGCCAGATCCTCGGCATCAGCCCGCCCGGCCGAAGCTGACCCTGGGCGCCGTCTGGATCGCGGAGTCGCCGTCCTCGTAGAACGGCTCCTCGCCGAAGCCCATCGGCCTGGCGAGAAGCATGTCTGGGAAGGACTGGACGCTCGTGTTGAGGTCGCGGACCGTGGCGTTGTAATAGCGCCGCGCCCCCTGCAGATGCTCCTCGATCTCGGCGAGCTCGTCCTGGAGGGCCCGGAAATTCTCGTCCGCCCTGAGATCGGGATAGTCTTCGGCGACCGCCATCAGCCGGCCGAGCATCGCTCCGAACGCATTGTCGGCCTCCGCCGTGGCCTTGACCCCGCCGGCCCTGGTCGGGTCGGTGCGGTGGGCCGTGACCTCGCTCAGAACCTCGCGTTCGTGGGTGGCATAGCCTTCGACGGTGCTGACCAGGTTCGGCACCAGGTCGGCTCGGCGGCGCAGCTGGACGGTAATCCCGCTGAACCCCTCGCGGACCAGCGCGCGCAGCCGCACCAGCCGGTTGTAGACGATGATTGCATAGAGCAGGGCCAGAACGAGCAGGCCGAGCGCGATCCACATTCCCATGGCGATCCCCCTCCCGGAAGCCGACCGTTTAGGGCAGGACGGGGGGCCGGGCTAGCCGGTGCGGCGGGGGCACAAAAAAAGCCCCGCTTGCGCGGGGCCTTCGTTGGTTGCGGGGGCAGGATTTGCCGCAGCCTTCGGCTGCGTCGTCTCCGCCGCCTGCGGCGGCTCCGGCTGAACGAGGTTCAATTCCACAGCCGCCCAAAACCAACGAAGGCCCCGTCTCGCGACGGGGCCTTCGTTGGTTGCGGGGGCAGGATTTGAACCTGCGACCTTCAGGTTATGAGCC
>DATHBY010000314.1:0-2609 GCA_035295885.1 Allosphingosinicella sp. | reverse complement strand
AGGTTAGCGGGGGCTTCAGGCGAGCCCAAGCACTTCCTCGGTCTTGCGGATGTTGGCGGGCGCGCCGACGTCGAACCAGAGGCCCTCGTGGACGGCTCCGAACAGGCGGCCCCTGGCGATCGCGCGGTCCCAGAGCACATTGGTCGAGAACGGGCCCTCGGGCATTTCGCCGTCGAGGAGGCGCTTCGACACGATCTGGACGCCGGTGAAGACGAAAGGGGCGACCCCGCCCGGCTTGCGGCGCTTGAGCACTCCGCCGGAACTCATGTGGAAATCGCCCTGGCCCTTGTGGCAATGGGCGCGGGCGAGGGGCACGAGGAGCAGCAGCGCGTCCATCCGCGCCTCGTCCCAGCTCGAGGCGAGCAGGCGCAGCGAGTCGGCCGGGCCGTCGATCCAGAGGTTGTCGGAGTTGACGAAGAGGAAGGGATCGGCATCGATCAGGGGCAGCGCCCTGACCAGCCCCCCGCCAGTCTCCATCAACTGCTCACGCTCATCCGAAACAACGATTTCAAGACCTTGAACGCGGTTGCTCAGATGCGCTTCCAGGGCATCGGCGAGATAATGGACGTTGACGACGGCCTTTTCCACGCCGGCGGCCCGGAGTCGGTCGAGGCAATGGTCGAGCAAGGGCTTGCCCGCCACCTCGACCAGCGGCTTGGGCCGGGTTGCGGTGAGCGGCCGCATGCGCTTGCCGAGACCGGCCGCGAGCACCATCGCCGTCTTCGGCACCTCCCCGTCCGGCACCGGACGGAGCGCGAGCGGCCTGCGCTGGCGGTTCATGCGTATATTTTCCTGAGGCACGCATCGTCCCGATATTCCGCGGGCACATTGGCTTCGAACCAGGCCCGTACCGGCCCCAGCGCGGGATGGGCGAGATTGCGCTCCAGATAACCCCAGATGCGGGGGTGCATCGTCGGGTAGAAGGCCTTGTTGTCGCGCTTCCAGAGCCGCGTGAAGATACCGAGGATCTTGGTGTTCCGCTGCGCCCCGAGGATCTCGTAATGGGCCCGGAAGAGCTGGCGGTCCGCGACGTTGGCGCGGTCGCAGAAAAGGCCGATCATCCTCTCCTCGAGCTCGGGCGCCACGTCCCGGCGCGCGTCCTGGAGGAGCGAGACGAGATCGTAGGCGGCGTGACCGGCGAGGGCGTCCTGGAAGTCGAGGAGCCCGAGCTCCGAGCGGCCGGGAAGAACCATCAGATTGTCGGCATGATAGTCGCGAAGAACGAGCACGGGACTTTCTTCGGCAACTCGGAGCACGTCCCCCCAAACCGAGCGCCATGCTGGGAGGAAGGCTTCGTCGTCGACGGGAATTTCCAGCGCCGGAACGTACCATTCGGGGAACAGGCTCACCTCCCGCTCCATCGCCGGGCCGTCATAGGGCGGGAGATCGGCCGGGGCGGACTGCGCCGCCAGGCGGGCGAGGATGTCGACGGCGCTCTCATATATCTCGAGCTCGCGGTGCGGCTCGCGCTGGAGCAGCGGCCCGACCCGGTCGTCCCCGAAATCCTCGAGCAGGAGGAGGCCCTTCTCACGATCTATGGCGAGAGGGCGCGGCGGGCAGAAGCCGCGGTCGAGCAGGTGGCCGGCGACGGTGAGGAACGGCCCGACATCCTCATGCTCCGGCGGCGCGTCCATCAGCACGGCGGTTTCGCCGCCGCGAACGACCCGGAAGTAGCGCCGGAAGCTCGCGTCGCCGGCCAGCGGCCGGATCTCGGCGCCGCCCCAGCCATGCTCTGCAAGGAAATCCGGCGCCGCTGCGGGCGGAATCATCGGGGCGGCCATCGCGACTCCCAAGCGGCGGGCACTCCCGCTGTCAAGGCGCGGGCGCCCTGACCTTCCCTGCGCAGGGTGAGGCGAAGCGAATTCGGCCACAGCGAGCGCCCCATCCGCTCCGGCCATTCGACGATCAGCGCGCCGTCCTCGAGCGCCTCGTCGAGCGCCAGCTCCCCGATCTCCGCGGGATCCTCGATCCGGTAGAGGTCCACGTGCCAGAGGGGAACGGCGAGAGTCTCGTAGGGGATGACGATCGGGAAGGTCGGGCTTGCGACGTCGCCCTCATGGCCGAGCCCGGCGAGGATGCCGCGGGCGAGCGTGGTCTTGCCCGCCCCCAGCTCGCCGAACAGAGCGACGGCGTCGCCGGCGCGGAGGAGCGCCGCCAGCTTCCGCCCGAACGCCTCGGTCTGCGCCGGCCCGACGAGCCGCATCAGCGCTTGCGCGGCAGGCGAAGGGTGACGGTCGTGCCCACGCCCGGCTCCGAAAGCAGCTCGACGGTGCCGCCATGGGCCTCCACGAACTGCTTGGCGAGCGGCAGGCCGAGGCCGAGCGCGGCTCCGTCCGCTCCGCGCGGCTCGGCGGTTCGATGGAAACGGTCGAAGACCCGGGCCTGGTCGGCCGGAGCGATGCCCCGGCCATTGTCGGAGACGGTGATCGCCGCCTCCTTGCGGGTTCCGGCGGCATGGAGAAGGACCCGGCCTCCCTCGGCGGTATAGGCGAAGGCGTTCTTGAGCACATTATCGAGCGACTGCCGAAGGCGGGCGCGGTCGCCGGCGATGGAGCCGGCGCCCGTCTCGATCTCGACCGCGAAGTCGATGTCCTTCTTCACAGCCTGGT
>DATHBY010000313.1:0-3259 GCA_035295885.1 Allosphingosinicella sp. | reverse complement strand
CACCGATCCTGCCGATTACACGGAGCTGATCTCCGCCCTCGACGCGAGCGGCGCTATGACGTCGCTCGAGCTCCGGAGGCGGCTGGCCGCCAAGGCCTTCGCCGCCACCGCCGCCTACGATTCCACAATCTCGCAGTGGTTCGCCTTCGCCGACCAGGGGCAGATGTTCCCGGACACGCTCCCGCTGACGATGCGCCGGAGGGGCCAGCTCCGCTACGGCGAGAACCCGCATCAGAAGGCGGCGCTCTACCTCCCCGCCGGCCCGCACGGCCGAGGCATCGCGCAGGCCGAGCAGGTCCAGGGGAAGGAGCTCAGCTACAACAATTACAACGACGCCGACGCAGCGCTCGAGCTGGTCTCGGAGTTCCGGGACGGCGGCCCGGCCTGCGTCATCGTCAAGCACGCCAATCCCTGCGGCGTGGCCACCGGCCCAACCCTGGCCGAAGCCTATGAGGCGGCTTTCGCCTGCGACACGGTCTCCGCCTTCGGCGGAATCATCGCGGTCAACGCCCCGATCGACGGCGCCTCGGCCGAGGCGGTGACCCGGATCTTCACCGAGGTGGTGATCGCCCCCGACGCCGATGAGGACGCCCGGGCGATCTTCGCCCGCAAGAAGAACCTGCGCCTGCTCCTTACGGGTGGAACGCCGGACCCGGCCCGCCCGGGGCTGACGCTCAAGTCGATCACCGGCGGCTATCTTCTTCAGTCGCGCGACAACGGCCGGATCGGAGCCGACCAGCTCAAGGTCGTCACGAAGCGGCAGCCGACGGGGCGGGAACTGGCCGACTGCCTGTTCGCCTGGACGGTGGCGAAGCACGTCAAGTCGAACGCCATCGTCTATGCCAAAGACGGCGCGACCGCCGGCATTGGCGCCGGCCAGATGAACCGGCTCGAATCGGCGCGGATCGCCGCCTGGAAGGCCCGCGACGCGGCTCAGAAGGCCGGGTGGCCCGAGCCCAGGACGATCGGCTCCGCGGTCGCTTCCGATGCCTTCTTCCCCTTCGCCGACGGCCTGCTGGCCGCGGTGGAGGCCGGGGCGACCGCGGTGATCCAGCCGGGCGGCTCGATCCGCGACGAGGAGGTCGTCGCGGCGGCCGACGAAGCGGGGCTGGCGATGGTCTTCACCGGGATCCGGCACTTCCGGCACTGACCCCGCACCGCTGCCGCCTGCCAGGAACCGACGGTTCGCGCGCCCGTTCCGCTCTTCAAGGAGGTCGAACCATGAACGTCGGCGACGAACGCAGCGAATCCCCGTGGATGAAGGAAGTGCCGGCGATCGGGGCGTCGCCGCTTGCCGCCGACGAGAAATGCGACGTGGTCGTGATCGGCTCGGGAATCGCCGGTCTCTCCACCGCCTATGAGCTAAGCCGCCTCGGCCGCGACGTCGTCGTGATCGACCGCGGCCGGATCGGCTCCGGCATGACCGCGCGAACCACCGCCCATCTCGCCACCGAGCTCGACGACTTCTACGCCGAGCTGATCAAGGTGCGCGGCGAAGACGGGGCGCGGCTCCATTACGAGAGCCAGGTCGCGGCGGTGAACCGGATCGAGGCGATCTGCCGCGAGGAGCGGCTGGACGCCGATTTCCGCCGGCTCGACGGCTATCTGATTCCCACCGAAGAAGGGCCCGTCTCCGATCTCCAGGAGGAATATGAAGCCTGCCGGGCGATCGGCGTCGACGTCGAATGGGCGGACCGCGCTCCCATACCGGGCCTGGACAGCGGCCGGTGCCTGCGCTTTCCCAACCAGGGTCGAATCCACCCGACCCGCTATCTCGCGGGGCTCGCCCGAGCCGTCGCCCGGCGGGCCGGCCGCTTCTATTCCGAAACCGTGCACGTCAGCGACGAGGAGAAGGACGGGAAGGTGGAGATCACCACCGAGAAGGGTCCGGTTATCAGGGCGAAGGCGGCGGTTTTCGCGACCAACTCACCAACCAACAACAAGGTGGAGATCCATTCCAAGCAGATACCCGACCGCACCTATGTGATCGCCGGGCGGGTGCCGAAGGGGAGCGTTCCGGACGCGCTCATCTGGGACACGTACGAAGCCTATCATTATGTCCGAATCCAGGAGTGGGGCGACGAGGAAGACCTGCTGATCGTCGGAGGCGAAGACCATCGCTCCGGCGAGGCGAACGACATGGACCAGCGCTTCGCCCGGCTCACCGACTGGACCCGCAAGCGTTATCCGAGCTTCGGCAAGGCCGATTTCCGCTGGTCCGGCCAGGTACTCGAGCCCGCCGACTTCATGCCCTTTTCGGGCCGAAACCCGGGCAACGAGAATATCTATGTCCATACCGGCGATTCGGGCCAGGGCATCACCAACGGGGTCGCCGGGAGCCTCACCATCGCCCCGCTGATCGTCGGTGAGGACAGCCGCTACGCCCCCTTGTTCGATCCGGGCCGCAAGATGGCCAGCGGCCTCGAAGCGATCGGCGAGTTCGTTCGCGGCCAGATCGGCGCCGCCAGGAACCTGGCCGAGCATCTCGGGCCCGGCGAGCTCGACTCGGTCGACGAGCTGAAGCCCGGCGAGGGCGGAATCCTCCGCCGCGGCCTCCACAAGGTCGCCGCCTATCGCGGGCTGGACGGCAAGCTGGTCGAACGCTCCGCGACCTGCACGCACATGGGCTGCCTGATCCACTGGAACGGCTTCGAGCGCTGCTGGGATTGCCCGTGCCACGGCTCGCAATTCGCGCCCGACGGCAGCGTCCTCAGCGGGCCGGCGGTTCAGCCCCTCGCGGCGGCGGAAGGCTAGGCTCCTCCACCTCGCCTTTCTTCAGTCGGAAGAGGACGCGGTCGTCATGGGTGAAGCCCTTGAGCCAGACGACCAGCCCGAACGTGGCGAGGATGGCGGGAATGCCGATCGCCAGCTCGACCCATTGGAGCGACTGGGGCAGAGACGTGAAGAGATAGCCCACTACGACCGCCGCCGCCGCCGCCCAGACCAGCGGCCAGCGCCAACCCTGGACCGGCGCATCGAGCAGTCGGCAGAGCAGCCTCGCCTTTAGGATCGACGCCATGCCCAGGGCCAGCATCAGCGCCGCCGCGGCGCTGGCCGCCTGATAGGCCTGGACGCTCTCCGGGCGCAGCGGCAGCTGCTTCACGGCGAGGATGAAGACGATGGTGAGCGCCGCCTGGACCGTGATCATCAAAGTCGAGATCATCAGATTGCGGTGCCGGGCGACGTAGACGAGCGCCGCTTCAGAAACCGCCGCCGTGGCCGCCACGACCTCGGCGGCGAGAAGGAAGGCGAGCGCCCC
>DATHBY010000312.1:0-3768 GCA_035295885.1 Allosphingosinicella sp. | reverse complement strand
ATCCGGCTCTTACTTTTTCCGCGGCCTGAGCCATGGAGAACGGGTTATCTGGAACCGCATGTGGATCCGGGACCTAACGGACACGTGTTCGGCTCGCTTTTGAAGGGCGACCGGTACCTAAACATCCCTTCGCTGCGAGAGCCGTGGATTAGCTTGTCGGATGAAGTGCTAGCAGGGTATGCTGCATCAATGCCTCCCGAGTGGGGAGAAGCGGACCAGGCGATTGACGAAGCGTTAGATCATTTGAAAGCGATTCGTGATAGGATTGACGAGTGCCTTCTAGAGGTGAACCGAGCTCTCACATGACAGATGGCAAACCATACACCTACGTAATCCTGCGTTATCGGCACGATCCGCTCGCCGGTGAATTCGTAAACGTCGGGGTAGTCTTGCACTGCCCCCTCCTAGGCTTTTTGGACCTCAAGGTGCGCCGGTCGGTTGGCCGCCTCACCAGAATGTTTCCGGACCTGCGCAAATCAGATCTGACTGATGCCCTGCAGACTATCGAACGTGGTATGAAGAAGCTTCGCGAGCGCGAGCTGTCCGGCCTTTTTAGCGCCCCCGGTGATGCGGCCTCTTTCGCCCGCCGTGTACTCCCTCAGGATGATTCCAGCCTCCTCTGGAGCAATCCGGGCTCAGGGGTGACGAGAGAGCCGCAAGAGACGTTGGATAGGCTATTCGTTCGCTTTGTCGGCATGTACGATGAGGAGCCACGTATTGCTCGGGACGATGCTGCAGTTTGGCAGCCGGTCCGTGAGCGATTGGTAGCACGAAATCTCGCGGACCGGCTTCAACCTAAGACGATCATTTCACCTGTCGATACGGTCGATTTCGATTTCGCGTGGAAGAATGGCGCATGGCATTGCTATCAACCGCTCTCCTTCGATCTAGCTTCTGGAGAAAATATTCGAGACAAAGCGGCTAAATGGTCAGGGCATATGACCGGTGTGTCCCGTGCGGAGGAGCGTGTCCGACCGTATTTCATCGTGGGTGCGCCAACCGATCCGGCCCTTGAAACGGATTATCGCCGGGCGATCGAGCTCCTCAAAGCAAGCAGCTTGCAACCTGAGGTTTTCGAGGAGCGCGAGGCAGAGTCACTCGTAAGGATGATAGAGGCTGAAGTCGTCTCGCACGATGCTGCAGAGGCTGCTGCGGAGTAGGCGCGTCTTGATGACGCGCGAAAGTGCATGCCGTCGCTCAGTTCCTAAGACAGAGATACGACCTGAGGCTTAATCGTCGCTTTCGGCCTCGTCAGACTCATCCTCTGACTCATATCCTTTATCGTACAATTTGTCATCTGAGTTGCCAGCGGTGCTTTCCCCGAAGTCACAGGACTCCACATTCTCTTCCAGGACCCGTCCCGGGTCATTGTCACTCGTGTGGCTGACACGCACTGATACCGGCGGCTTCTTGGGCATACGAGGGAGTCCCTCTATTTTTTCTTGCTTCCCTTACTCGGACGCTGGGTCAAAGCGGATCCAGCGGCGGACTTGGAGTCCTCGGCCCAGTGGGAGGCGGCGAAGGCGCAATGCCTGGCCCGCAACGACATGCTCCTGATCGACAGCGTGCCGCTGACCCTCGATCCCGAAGCGGCGGCCGCGGCGGAGGACCTGCCCAGCCGACCATCGCCGAGGCGATCCGGATCACAAGGCTCTACCGTTCGGCGGCAGGCTCCGGGGCGGGCCGCGGGCGCCGCGAAGAGGAGGCGCCGCCGGTCCCGGACGCCAAGGAGATATTCGATTCGCTTCACCGGAGGATAGAGGACGTGAAGAGGGAAGAGGCGCAGGGGAAGCTCGCCCAGGGCTGGGTGCAGGACGAGGCCGGGAACTGGATCCCGCCGGGCTGGGTGCGCCGGGAAAGCGGCTCGTGAGGGGGCTGGGGTGGTTATGAGCGGCGCGCTCCCCATATGGGAACCATCACCTGCGTTTCCCGCAAGCGCCCTGTGACAGGGAGACCTTCGAGCTCTCGCTTGCAAATCAAGGTGAGTATCCATGGAAAACAGATATCGGAACGCCTCGTGAGCCTTCACGAATGGCTGGGCCGCCACGTCGCGGACTCCCAGGCGAGCCGCTGGGACCGGGGCAATTTCGTCAGCACCTGCACCGTCTGCGACCGGGCGATGATCAAGCTTCCGGGCCTCGCCTGGCAGCTTCGCCCGGCGGTGGGCTGAGCCATGGCGATCGCCGTGCCCCGGACCGCCAAGGCGCTGAGCTACGTCCTCGCCACCCTGCTGGTCGCGCTCCCCGCGATGATCCTGCTCTACCGCTGGGGAACCGGAAGCTAGGCAGCCGCGAGTCGACTCGCGCCGGTGCCCTGCCGCGGCAGTGGGCGGAGCGGGCAGCCGCAATGGCGGCCGGGGCCTTTAATCCTGGCCGACTCCCCCCTTCCACGGCGGCGGCGAGCCCAGGTCCTTCGGCTCGGGCCGGGTGATCTCCCAGTTCGCGCGCTCGAAATGGCCGGCGATATGCTCGGCCACGGCGGCGTGGACCTGCGGCTCCTCCTCCGGGTCCTGGCGCTTGTCGAGGGAAGCGACCTGGTATTTCTCGAGTGCCCGCCAGATGTGCCCGGGCATGACCCGGAGCCAGACCCGTATCGCTCTCGCGAGCTCGGCGGGGGTGACGGTGATTCGCTTGTCCATCTTAGAACAGATAGCGAACGAAAGCGCGGCTTGGAAGCCGGCACGAGCCTGCTATCGTGGCGCGATGTGCAATCTCTACCGCCAGCGCAGCACCGAGAATCTGAGCCGGCTTTTCGACGCCCGCCCGCTCCCGCTCCCGTTCGGGGAGCGCACGGACATCTATCCCAAATATGAGGCGGTGGTGGTCAGGAAGGAGGGCGGCGAGCGCCTGCTCGACTGCATGGCCTGGGGAATCGTCCGGACGATGCCCGGCAAGAGCGGCAAGCCGGTCAGGAAGGCGGTCACCAACGTCCGCAACCCCGATTCGCCCTTCTGGCGCTCGACCATCGCCAGTCCGGCGCAGCGCTGCCTCGTCCCCTTCACCGCCTTCGCCGAGCCGAGGCCCGGCAAGGATCCCGAAACCGGCCGACCCGCCAACTGGTGGTTCACGATCGAAGGCGAGGAATGCTGCGCCTTCGCCGGAATCTGGCGGATGAGCGAAGGCGCCCGTCGCTTCGCCTTCCTGACCTGCGAGCCCAACCCGCTGGTCGCTCCGCTCCACCCCAAGGCGATGCCGGTGATCCTTCAGCGCGAGGATTACGACGCCTGGCTGGACGGGGGCTCGGCCGACGCCTGCGCGCTGGCCCAGCCCTTCCCGAGCCAGCTGATGCGGGTGGCGTGAGGGGGCACGAAGCCGAAAACGTGCCGCTTCCTTTCTTCACAATCGGCCACTCGACCCGGACTGTCGGCGACTTCGTCGAGCTGCTTCGCGCCGGCGGCGTCCGGATGGTGATCGACGTGCGGACCATTCCCCGCTCGCGGACCAATCCGCAATATAATGAGGACAGTCTCGGCGAGGCGCTCGCCGCCTTCCAGATCGGCCATGGCCGGATTGCCGCCCTGGGCGGTCTCAGGAGCCGGGTTCGCGAGGTGCCGCCCGAGCTGAACGGCTGGTGGGAGAATCGAAGCTTCCACAATTATGCCGACCACGCGCTGTCGGACGAATTCCGGGCCGGGCTCGGGGAGCTGGTCGAGCTCGGCCGGGAGCGGCCTGTCGCCGTCATGTGCTCCGAGGCCGTCTGGTGGCGCTGCCACCGGCGGATCATCGCCGACCACCTCATCGCCCGGGGCGAGTCGGTCTTCCACCTGAT
>DATHBY010000311.1:0-3931 GCA_035295885.1 Allosphingosinicella sp. | reverse complement strand
GCGCAAAGGCGCCTTCGGCGTCGAGGGCGTGACCGAAAGGGTCGCCGCGCGGCTCGGCGATCCGACGGCGCTGTCGAAGGCGCGGGTCCTCCCGTACCAGCTGATGGTGGCTTTGGGCTCGGTCGACGAGGGCGTTCCGCTCAAGGTCCAGGCGGCGCTGGAGACGGCGCTCGAGGCCTCGCTCGCGAACGTTCCCGCGTTCGAGGGCCGGACGGTCGTCTGCCCCGACGTGTCGGGATCGATGGCCTCGCCGGTGACCGGCTACCGCAAGGGCGCCTCGTCGAAGGTGAGGTGCATCGACGTCGCTGCCCTGGTCGCGGCGGCGGTGCTCCGCCGGAACCGGGAGGCGGTGCTGCTTCCGTTCGAGGAGCGGGTCGTGCCGCTGAAGCTCGATCCGTTCGCCCGGGTTGCGGCCAACGCCGCAAGGCTGGCGTCGATCGGCGGCGGCGGGACCAACGTCTCGGCTCCGCTCGCTTTGCTCAACGCCGAAGACGCTGAGGTGGATCTGGTGGTGATCGTCTCGGACAACGAATCCTGGGTCGATTCCACCCGCCACGGCGCGACCGCAACGATGGGCGAGTGGGAAAGGCTGAAGAAGAGGTGCCCGGCGGCGAAGCTCGTCTGCATCGATCTCCAGCCCTACGGGACCACGCAGGCCAGGAGCCGGCGCGACATCCTCAACGTCGGGGGCTTCTCCGACTCGGTGTTCGAGACGATCTCCCGCTTCGCCAATGGCGACGGGGAGCGCGACTGGGTCGCCGAAGTGAACGAAATGGAGGTGTAAGGAGAATTGCCCCGCCGTCCGGGCCGAGCTCGTCGAAGCTCGAACGGCGGGGCATCGCGGCGAATGCCGGAGCGACTACATCATTGGTAATGACCGGGTCGCGGGTTCGAGTCCCGCCGGATCTCCCGAAAGGGGATCCGTAGCTCAGCTGGTTAGAGCAGGATGTCGCTTCAAACCCTCGTCGTCGCGAACTGATCGAGCTGCGAAGGCAGCGGGAATGCCGGTGTGGACTACATCCTGCCACGATGAAGCCCGTCCTCGCCAATTCTCGTCCCGCGCCGAAGCAGGCCGGCGAATGCCGGCGGGACTACATCGGTACAAAGGAGGTTCGATCCCTCCCCTCGCGCGAAAGCGCGGGAGAATGTCTCGCCAACACCTTGTCGCCGAACCGCAATGTCGTAGACATGAAAAAACAGGAGGGCCCCATGGCCGAGCAGAGTTTCGAGTACATGCCCGTCGAGGGCGGAGCGCCGGTCAAGATGTGGACCAGGGGCGTGGCGGTCGATCCGAAGGCGCGCGAGCAGCTGGCGAGCGCGGCGAGGATGCCGTTCATCTTCAAGCACGTGGCGGCGATGCCCGACGTCCATGTCGGAATCGGAGCGACCGTGGGCTCGGTGATCCCGACCCGGGGCGCGGTGATTCCGGCCGCCGTCGGGGTCGACATCGGCTGCGGAATGATGGCGGCGCGAACTTCGCTCCACGCCTCCGACCTCCCCGACAGTCTCGAGGGAATCCGGAACGCGATCGAGCAGGCGGTGCCGCACGGCCGCGACGTCGGCCGGAGCAAGCGCGACAAGGGCAGCTGGGGCGACCCGCCGCCCGAGATCGCCGCCGCGTGGGCGACCCTGGCCGATCGCTTCAAGCGCATCACCGACAAATATCCGCGCCTCGAGAAGACGAACAACCTCGTCCATCTCGGCACTCTGGGCACCGGCAACCACTTCATCGAGCTCTGCCTCGATGAGGAGGACAGGGTGTGGATCATGCTCCATTCGGGCTCGCGCGGAGTCGGCAACGCGATCGGCAGCTTCTTCATCGAGCTGGCGAAGAAGGACATGCGCAAGTGGTTCATCAACCTGCCGGACGAGAACCTCGCCTACTTCACCGAGGGCACCGACCATTTCGACGATTATGTCGAGGCGGTCGGCTGGGCTCAGGACTTCGCGGCCCTGAACCGCCGGATGATGATGACGAGCGTGATCCGCGCGATCCGCACCGTCATCGCCAAGCCCTTCGAGGCGGAGCTGGAGGCGATCAACTGCCACCACAATTACGTCCAGAAGGAGAATCATTTCGGCGAGAACGTGCTCGTCACCCGCAAGGGTGCGGTGCGCGCGGCCAAGGGGGTGATGGGGATCATCCCCGGTTCGATGGGCGCGAAATCGTTCATCGTCCGCGGCCGCGGCAACCAGGAGTCGTTCGACAGCTGCAGCCACGGCGCGGGGCGCCTCATGTCCCGGACCGAGGCCAAGAAGGTGTTCACCCTCGACGACCATATCCTGGCGACCGAGGGCGTCGAATGCCGCAAGGACGCCGGAGTGATCGACGAGACCCCGGCGGCCTACAAGCCGATCGAGGCGGTGATGGCCGCGCAGGCCGATCTCGTCGAGATCGTCCACACCCTGAAGCAGGTGGTGTGCGTGAAGGGGTAGCGCCCTTCACGCCGCCATTCCCACTCTCCACCGTTGCGCTGAGCCTGTCCTTCGATACGCGGCTTCGCCAAGCTCAGCCGCTACTCAGGATGAGCGGCTAGCCTTTCCGCTCATGCTGAGTAGGCATTGAGCGAAGTCGAAATGCCGTATCGAAGCACAAGCTCAGCCCGAACGGCTGAGAATCCCTGAGGAAGAACAATGATCATCATCGACGGCTCCGAGGGCGAAGGCGGAGGGCAGGTGCTTCGCACCGCGCTCTCGCTGTCGCTCGTCACCGGCAAGCCCTTCCGGATCGAGAAGATCCGGGCCAACCGCTCGCGCCCCGGAGTCATGCGCCAGCATGTCACCGCGGTCGAAGCCGCGTGCGAGATCGGCGGCGCCGAGTGCGAGGAGCTCGCGGTCGGGGCGTCCGAGCTCAGCTTCGTCCCCGGCAAGGTCAAGCCCGGCGAGCATCGCTTCGCGGTCGGCACCGCCGGAAGCACCGGCCTCGTCCTCCAGACGATCCTGCCCCCGCTCATGCTCGCGGACGGGCCGTCGTCGCTCGTCCTCGAAGGCGGCACCCACAACATCCACGCCCCGCCCTTCGATTTCCTCGACCGGGTGTTCCTGCCCGTCCTCAACCGGATGGGCCCGAGGGTCTCGGCGAAGCTGGCGCGCTGGGGCTTCTACCCGGCCGGCGGCGGCCGGATCGAGGTCGAGATCGAGCCGTGCGCGAAACTGACCCGCCTCGACCTCCTCGGGCGCGGCGAGCTGCGCTCGGTCATGGCCCGGGCGATCGTCGCGGCCCTGCCGGAGGAGATTGCCGTTCGCGAGCTGGCGGAGGTCGAAAAAGTGCTCGGCTGGCCGGAGGACTCCCGCCGGATCGAGCAGCTCCCCGAACGGCAGGGCCCCGGCAACATCCTGATTCTGGAAGCGGTCTTCGACGAGGTGAGCGAGCTTGTGTCGGGCTTCGGCCAGCTCGGAGTTCCCGCCCAGCTCGTCGGCCAGAAGGCCGCCAAACGAATGGCCGGCTATCTCGCCTCCAGCGCCGTCGCCGGCCCCTACCTCGCCGACCAGCTCCTCCTCCCCATCGCCCTCGCCGGCGGCGGCAGCTTCACCACCGTGAAGCCCTCCCAGCACAGCCGAACCGGCGCGGAGGTGATCGCGAAGTTTCTCGACGTGCGGATCGCCTTCGAGGAGAAGGAAAACGGCTGTCATCTGGTGACGGTGGAGGCCTGAGGCGAATGCTTCGGAAAAACGTGAGCTTGTACCGTCCTCCGTCACGCTGAACTCGTTTCAGGGGCGGCTCGCAACTGGATGCTGAGACAAGTTCAGCATGACGTGCACTGGTGGCGGAGCCCCCACGCATCGAATTCGCGACCACTTTTTGGGAATTGGTGGAGCCGAGGGGGATCGAACCCCTGACCTCTGCAATGCCATTGCAGCGCTCTCCCAGCTGGGCTACGGCCCCGAACCTTTTCGCCGCCCCTGGGAGGGCGGCTGGGGCGCCGGATTT
>DATHBY010000310.1:0-9498 GCA_035295885.1 Allosphingosinicella sp. | reverse complement strand
GGCGCGCCTGATGTTCGACATCGGCTATACCGAGCTTCTCGTCATCGCGATCGTGGCGCTGGTGGTGATCGGCCCCAAGGATCTGCCGCGGGTGATGCGCACCGTGGGCACCTGGGTCGGCCGCGCCCGGGGCATGGCTCGCCACTTCCGGTCCGGAATCGACACGATGATGCGCGAGGCCGAGCTCGAGGAGATGGAGAAGAAGTGGCGCGAGGAGAATGCGAGGATCCTCGCCCAGCACCCGTTCGCCGAGCCGCTCGCCGATCCCGAGGCCCTGCAGGCGCCGGCTGAGCTTCCGGCGCCGGACGAGCCGGCGCCAATGCCTGAGCCGGAAGACGAGAGGGCGCCGCCGCCCGCGGCCGGAGGCCCGCTGCAGTGAGCGAGATCGACGAGACCCGCGCTCCGCTGATGGAGCATCTGGTCGAGCTCAGGCGGCGGCTGATCTGGTCGTTCGTGGCGCTCGCAGTCGCGTTCGGCGTGAGCTTTTACTTTGCCGGGCAGATATTCGGCTTCCTGGTCCAGCCGCTGATCGACGGCTTCGGCGGCCCGGGCGAGGGCAGGCTGGTCTACACCAAGCTGTACGAGGCCTTCTTCACCGAGGTCCGGGTGGCGTTGTTCGCAGCCTTCTTCCTCGCCTTCCCGATCATCGCTACCCAGCTTTGGATGTTCATCGCGCCGGGCCTCTACGCCAAGGAGAAGCGCGCCTTCCTGCCCTTCCTGCTGGCCACTCCGGTGCTGTTCATAAGCGGCGGAGCGCTCGCTTATTATATCGTCATGCCGCTCGCGATCCGCTTCTTCCTCGGCTACCAGGGGCAGATTACGGGAATCCAGCACGAAGCGCTGCCGGCGATGGGGGAATATCTCTCCTTCGTCATGCACTTCATCCTCGCCTTCGGAATCTCGTTCCTGCTGCCGATCCTGCTGATTCTCCTGGAGCGGGCTGGCATGGTGACCCGCGACCAGCTGAAGCGCGGCCGGCGCTACGCCATCCTCGTCGCCTTCGTCATCGCCGCCGTCGCCACCCCACCCGACATCATCTCCCAGTTCATGCTCGCGATCCCGCTCATCCTGCTCTACGAAATGTCGCTGGCCGCGATCTGGTTCACCGAACGCAAACGGGCCAAGGAAGCGGCGGCCGCGCCTCCGGCTTAGCGACGGACACTCGCCGCACCGGACCGTCATTTCGCCGACCGTAGCGAAGCATAAACCCAAGATTTTAGGACTTCCTTAACCTTTCCCGGTGCTGAGTCGCCTCCGGAGCGGGGGCGAACGCAAAGGAGGCCGTGATGGCCGATCGCCGCAAGTCCCGCCGTCCGGCTCCGGCCGTTCGGGCCCGGTCCACCCCCAGGCCCGGCCTCCCGCCCGCGGGCACAAGCCGCTGGGTCGCGCGCCGCAAGGCGCAGGTGGTCGAGGCTGTGCTGAGCGGCATTCTGAAGCTCGACGAGGCGCTCAGCCGCTACGATCTCAGCATCGAGGAGTTCAGCGTCTGGAAGCGCCGCTTCTACCGCTCCGGGGTGGACGGCCTGCGCATGGCCAGAAGGCCGCGCCATGACTGAGCCGCTTCTCCCCGAGCCGGCGGTCAAACCGCTGCTTCGCCAGCCGGGCGGCCGCCGGCGGCTGCTTCTGATCGACGACGAGCTGTCGGTCGCCCGCTTCATCGCCCATGCCGCCGAGGAATGCGGCTACGAGGCGATCATCACCGTGAGCGCTGAGAGCTTCCGAAGCCAGTATCTGGCCAGCGACCCGGACGTGGTCGTCCTCGACCTCGCCTTGCCGCGCAGCGACGGGGTCGAGCTTTTGCGCTTCCTGGCCGAGGAGAAGTGCAGGGCGCTGGTCCTGCCGATCAGCGGCTTCGACCAGCGCGTGCTTGAGGCCGCGGTCCGGCTCGGAACCGCGCTCGGGCTGCGCATGGCCGGGCCGCTGCAGAAGCCGGTGCGGCTCCAGCAGCTCATCGACGCAATGCAGGGACGGGAGGCGCAGGATGCGGGCTGCATCGGTTTCTGAAGCGGAGCTCCTCACCGAGCTGCAGCTCGCCATCGAGAGGGACGAGCTTTCACTCCTCTACCAGCCCAAGGTCGCGGTCGCGGACAACCGGCTGGTCGGGGTCGAGGCGCTGGCGCGGTGGCCGCACCGGACGCTGGGCGTGGTCGAACCCTCGACCTTCGTTCCGCTCGCCGAGCGCTACGGGCTGATCGACGAGCTGACCGACTGGGTGCTTCGGCGCGGGCTAAAGCAATGGGTGACGTGGAGCGAGCAGGGGCTTCGAACCAACATCGCCTTCAACGTCTCGGCGCTGAGCCTGCGCGACGTCTATTTCCCCGATTACCTCCATCGGCTCTGCCAGACGGAAGGGGTCCCGGCGGCCTGCCTGACGATCGAGGTCACCGAAGGCGCAACCCAGCATCTGGTCCGCCTGCTCGACACTCTGACACGCTTCCGGCTGAAGGGAATGGCCCTGGCGCTCGACGATTTCGGTACGGGTTATTCCTCGCTGCTGCAGCTTAGGCAATTGCCCTATAGCGAGCTCAAGGTAGATCAATGCTTCGTCGGCGAAGCCGTGCGCTCGCGCGAGTCGCGGCTGATCGTCAAGGCGGTGATCGACCTCGCCCACGGCCTCGGCCTCACCGCCACGGCGGAGGGGGTGGAGGATTCGGAGACGCTCGCCCTGCTCGCCGGGCTGGGCTGCGACCAGGCCCAGGGTTATTTCATCGCCCGGGCGATGGAGGGGTGGGAGCTGGCGCCGTGGCTGGTAGAGGCGGACGGCAACGGAGTGGTGCCGATCGCGGCTGGGCGGCGGGCCGGCTAACCCGGCAGCGCCTGATGTGGTAGGGCGCGGCGTTCAGGAATGGGAAGGTTAACGCGATGTCGCGGCTGCGTCTTGTCTGTCTGGTTGCGGTACTGGCCGCTGCGGGCGCGTGCCAGAAGGCGCCGCCGCGCTCGGCGGGAACGCCCGGCTCGAAGGTCGTGGTCGAGGAGGGGGAAGCGTGGCGCAGCGTGGCCTCCGCGCGCGACTCGGCGGCGCTCGACGGCCTGCCCGCCCGCTGGGACCGGGCCCTCGCCGCGGGGCGGGCGGCGAACCTGTCGCGCCGGATCGCCGGCGAAGGCGCGCTTCTGATACCCACGGCGCGGCTGGCGCGGGCGGCGCCGGCGCCCGGAAGCTATCGTTGCCGCTACCTCCGCCCCGGCGGCCGCAAATGGGCGGCCTCGCCGCAGGGCTTTTGCTACGTCGGCGTCGAGGCGGGGCAGCTCAGCCTCGCCACCGAATTGAGCGGCCTTCGCCTGGGCGGCTATCTGTGGGAGCTGAAGGACGGCGAGCGGCTCGTCTTCCTGGGCGCGGTCGTGCCCGCGGGCGCCAAGACGGCGGCCGCCTATGGCGAAAATCCGTCGCGCGACATCGCCGGCCTGTTCGAGCGGATCGGCGAGTTCCGCTACCGGCTTACCTTGCCGGAGCCGTCGCCGGGGAGCGGCCTCACCGTCGTCGAGCTGGTGGCGGCGCCGCGCGCCTGACAAAAAAAGGCCGCCCGAAGGCGGCCTTCCTTTTCGAAAAGGCTTCGGCTCAGCAGTTGCCCGGCTTGCCGTCGGCGCAGTCGGTGGTCGATTCGACGTCGTTCGCGGCACCGCGAACCGTATTGCACGCGCCGAGGGTCAGGCTGGTGGCGACGAAGGCGAGGGTGATAAGCTTACGCATGTTCGGTCTCCTCGAATGCGGCAACGATCGCATCGGTGTCGCGGGTGAAACGAAAATGCGGGAGAGAGGCCCGAAGTTCCGCTTCGTCATTCCCGCGAACGCGGGAATCCAGCGGGTGGCCGTGAATGGCCCGCTGGCTTGCATGGATTCCCGCTTTCGCAGGAATGACGAAGGTGGGGGATCGGGAAAAATTTGAGCCCGGAGGCGCCACCGGGGGGGGGGAGGTTGGCGCGTCCGGGCTCATGTCGTGGATAGCGAGAGCGGGGGGGCAAAAGGTCACTATCCGAACTGCATAACGAGGAGGGGGCGGAGCGGTTCCGCAAATTCGAAAAAAAATTCATGTCGCGCATTTTTTTTTCGAAACCGGCCCGCGCTCCCGCCGGTTCATCGCGCGAAGAGGAGCCGCGATCAGTGACCCAGCCGCCGAAATCCACGCCGCACAGCGACATCGACGGAGTCCACAGGGACGAGAAACCCAATGTCGAGAGCGCCATCGAAGCCGGGGAGGGGACGGGAGACCTCGCCCGCGCCAGGGACGAAGCCGTCGCCAGGCCGGAACATTCCGAGGACGTGAAGAACCGCGACGACCGGAGCGCCTAGAGTTTGTCCTATTGTGATGGAAGCGAGGCATTCGTCATGCCGGACTTGATCCGGCATCCACCTTCTTGCTCCACCGGGATTGAGAAAAAGGTGGACCCCGGATCAGGTCCGGGGTGACGATTCTGCTTCTGCAGGACAAAGCCTAGCGCTCAGCCTTGTCGACCACTGCGATGGCGAGGGTGTGGCGGCCCGCTTCGAGGTCGCGGTCGATGGCGGAGCGGAGCTGGCGCGAGAGGCCGGTGACGATCCGCTCGAACCGCTCGGTCAGCATCTGATCGCACGGCGCCCCGGGTCGAAGGCTGTCCGATTCGATGGCGAGCCGGGCGGTGCCGGCCCTGGCGCCCTCCCCGGTAAGGGCGATGCTGACCGCGTCGGCGCCGCACAGCATCGCATATTCGGCGATCTCCGTGATCAGGAAGGCGACCGACACGGCGACGTCCTGGGTGACGTAATAGGGCTCGAGCGAGAGGCGGATGCTCATTCCCAGCGCCGAGGCGGGAGCGGTGGCGCGAAGATTGGCCGCAAGTTCGGAGATGAGCGGCTTGAGCGCGACTCCCCGATTCTCCTCGAGCTCGGCGAAATGGTTGCGGTGGACCACGGCGAGCGCGTCCACCCGGCGCTGGATCGAGGCATAAGCGGCGGCGACCTCCTCGTTGGGCGAGCCGCGCGAGTGGATGTTGAGCAGGGACGCAACCACCTGAAGGTTGTTCTTCACCCTGTGGTGCACCTCCCGGACCAGCTTGGTCTGCCGTTCGACCGCCGCCTCGAGCTCGGCCTCGTGGTGGGCGAGGGTCCGCACCGCGCGGTCGAACGCTTCGCCCAGCTCCCGTATCTCGCGGGCAGGCGTGGCGACCCGGGGGAGGGCGAGCTCGCGGTCGCCCGGCCGGTAGGCGGCGACGGCGCGCTCCATCCGGGCGAGCGGCCGGAGCAGCAGCCGGTTGAGGATCAGCCACCCGATCAGGGTCGCGAAAACCCACATCAGCACCGGCAGGAGGATGAGCAGCATGTCCGCCGGGGTGATCGACCCGGCGGAGAGCAGTATGTCCAGCCGAAGCTGGCGGCCGGCGACATATTCGGTGCCCTGCACCTTCTGCCGCCACGCTCCGCCCTTGAACTCGGAACGGAGCACCATCCGCCGCGGGCCCTCGCTGAGGTCGAGGTTGAAGTCCCGGCTGGTGCCCGGGATGTAGGTCAGATCGCTCAAGGCGTCGCGGCTATATTCGGCGACTCCTTCCAGGGCGCCCCCTTTCCCGAACACGAACAGGCTGAGTGCCGAGCCGTCGTCGCGGATTCGGGCGAGGGTGCCGGAGCGGGGCGCCCGAACCGGAGAGGCGGACGGCACGAAGCCGGCGCTGGCGCAGCGCAGTGCGCCGCCGCTCGCATAGAGGGCGTAGCGGACCGGCACCGGGCCCTGCTCGAGCTGCCTCAGGGTGGTCTCGCAGACGCCCGATCCCTCGGAGGTGAGCGAAATCGCAACGCTGGCGGTGTTGATGGTGAGGACGCTTCGCGAGAAAGCCGAGTTCAGCCGCTGCGCCTTGATCTCGAGCCGGGCGAGCGTCTCCTCGGCGCGATCGGCCTTCTTCTGGTCGGCGCTATGGATCGAGACGAGGATCGCCACCAGGCCCAGCGGGAAGAGCGCCACGCTTAAGACGAGCGCCATCTTGAGCCCGGTGGAGAGCCGGGCGAAGCGGGATTCCAGCCAGCGTTTCGCTTCAGTCGCCACGCCGTTCCGATACCGCCGGGCGGCGGCCCTTAGGGTCCGTACTCACGACCGGAGGCGGCCGGGATCAACCGAGCTTGCCCAGCAGATCGAGCATCTCAGGTGGGATGGTCTCGTCGACCGCGTCGCAATAGGCCTTGCGCAGCGCCTGGCCGATCTCGGCATTGGGACCCCGCTTCTTGCGGCTGTTGGGCATATGTTCACTGTCGGCCGGAGGGGAGGGATCGGTTTTGCGCCGGCGATCGCTGTCGTTCTCGAAGCTCAAATCTTCTTACCCCTCGCGACGCCGGCGCCGCGCCCGCTGCATTTCAACTCGCGTCCGCGAGCGGCCACGATCGAAATCGAAAACCGGATGCGCAGGACCCGCCCCGCGGCCAGATATCGGCCCGCAGTCGCCGTGGAAACAAAAAACTCGCTGAATGGTTCCAACGCCGCGTGAGGAGCGGGCCGGGCCGAAAATTCCTCCTGTTCGCGCCATTGCACCCACTTGAACGCGGGTTGCAAAGCGCGGGCGCAGCCTCAATAGGACCCGGATCGAACAGGAGTCGCAACGAACATGTCGCTTGGTCAGGATCTCGCGCCGCATCTTCCTTTCCTGAGGCGCTACGCGCGCGCGCTCACCGGCACCCAAGGCCATGGCGACGCCTTCGTCAAGGCGACGCTGGAGGCGATCGTCGCGGCGCCCAGCGAGTTCCCCCGCGACGTCGATCCCCGGCTCGGCCTCTACCGCACCTTCCACGCCATCTGGTCCTCGGCCAATATCGAGGACGGCCCCGGCGGCGAGGCGGAAGCCGAGGATGCGGAGGGCATCGCCAAGGCGCGCCTCGCGCGAATCACCCCGCTGTCGCGCCAGGCGCTGCTGCTGACGGCGATGGAAGGCTTCACTCCCGAGGATGCGGGCTATCTGATCGGGGCTTCCGCCGACGACGTCGAGCGGCTGGTTTCCGAAGCCCTGGCCGAGATCGAGCGGCAGACCCGGGCCGAGGTGCTGATCATCGAGGACGAGCCGATCATCGCCATGGACATCGAGACGATCGTCCGCGATCTCGGCCACAGCGTCACCGGAGTCGCCGTCACCCGCGACGAGGCGGTGGCTCAGGCGATGGCCCGCCGCCCCGGCCTGGTGCTCGCCGACATCCAGCTCGCCGACGACAGCAGCGGCATCGACGCGGTCAAGGACATCCTCGCGGAGTTCCAGGTCCCCGTCATCTTCATCACCGCCTTTCCCGAGCGGCTTCTGACCGGCGAGAGGCCCGAACCGACCTTCCTCATCACCAAGCCCTTCCAGCGCTCGACGGTGAAGGCGGCCATCGCCCAGGCGCTGTTCTTCGACAGCGCCACCTTGCCGGCCTGAAGGGGCGGAAACGGAACCCGCCCGGGCAGCGGGCGTTGCGGCATCATAACGAGCGGAACCGAGGGACCATGGACGAGCGCGAGCAGCATATCGACACGACGAGCGCCCGCGCGGGGTCCACCCCGCACATGACTCGCTATATTCTGCCGATATCTCTGGGACTTGTGGTCGTGGCCTTCGGGCTCCTGTTGCTACTCTGGAAGTAGAGGCCTACATCCTTGACCGAAGAGAGGGGGGCTCCGGCCCATCCGAACCGCATGACCGAATTAAGTAGCGCGTATCCAGGGGGCAGCTTGAGCCAGCAGCCGGAATCCGACGACGAGGACGAGATCGAGACTCCGCGCTTCGAGCCGGTGCCGTTGCCGGACGACGAGTTCAAGGACCAGCTCGCGCAGGTCATCCCCCATCTGCGCGCCTTCGGCCGCTCGCTCTCGGGCAGCCGCGACCTAGCCGACGACCTCGTGCAGGAGACCCTGCTCAAGGCCTGGGCGGCGCGCAAGCGCTTCCAGGCCGGGACCAACATGCGCGCCTGGACCTTCATCATCCTGAGGAACTTGTTCCTGAGCCAGATGCGGCGCGCCCGGTTCAAGGGCGAGTGGGACGAGATCACCGCTTCCAAGATGCTGGCCGCGCCGGCGAGCCAGGACCGGCATGTCGAGCTGACCGACATGCAGCGCGCCCTGCTCCATCTGCCGCAGCCGCAGCGCGAGGCCCTGATCCTCGTCGGAGCCGGCGGCTTCGCCTACGAGGAAGCGGCCGAGATCTGCGGCTGCGCGGTCGGAACGATCAAGAGCCGGGTGGCGCGCGGCCGGGTCGCGCTCGAGGCCCTGCTCACCGACGGCAAGCTCCCCTCGCGGCGCGAGCATGAGAATGAGGGCGGCCGCTCGGCGCTTCAGAGCATCATGAGCGAAGTGGACGAATTGAGCCGGGACCGGGATCCGGAGCTTTAGGCCGTCCTTCGATACGTCCTTCGATACGCGGGTTCGACAGGCTCACCCGCTACTCAGGATGAGCGACAGAGACTAACGCGAACCGAATCGCTCATCCTGAGTAGGGGCTGAGCTTGGCGAAGACCCGTATCGAAGGATCAGCACTCGTCGAGGCGGACCAGGAGCTCTTCGAACATCGCCAGCGAGCGCACCTCGCCGTCCATGGCGAACGCCTGGCGCAGGGCGTTGCCGACGCCGGCGTGCACCGTCGGCGGCGCCACCTTCACGAAGCGCCTGGAGGAAGCGTGGACCATGGCTTCTAATCTCGGATTCATCGTATTCACGATCGTCAGAACGCGCCGGGAACTGTGGAGTTTCAACCGTTGCGCGCCCTCAATGGAACTGTTTCTGGTTGTGGTATGAATGAGACACAGAGTGAAGAAGCGGTTAAGGACGCCCTCGCCCGGGGGCGGGCCCACTCGCCCTTCCTCAAGGTCCAGCTCGAACGTTTTCCCGATATAACCCAGGAGCTTGAGGCAGGACGGGTCGAGGAAGCGATGGCACGAGCGGCCTCGGCGGGCGAGGGCGCGGAGACTCTCGCCGCCGCCCTCAGGCGCGAGCGGAGCGCCCTGGCGGCGGCGCTGGCGGTGGCGGACCTTGCCGGAGCGATCCCGCTGGAGCGGCTGATGGAGGCGCTCGCCGACCTCGCCGACCGGGCGCTGGGCCAGGCGCTCGCCGCCGCCTTCGCGGAGCGTACTCCGGACGACGCGCCGAGCGGATTCGCGGTCATCGCGCTCGGCAAGCATGGCAGCCGGGAGCTCAACTACTCCTCGGACGTCGACCTCCTCTTCCTCTACGATCCGGCGACCTTGCCGCTCAAGCCGCGCGAGGAGCCGGGGCAGGGTGCGCTGAGGATCGGCAACCGCCTGCTCGAGCTTCTCCAGAAAAGGGACTCGGAGGGCTACGTCTTCCGGGTCGACCTGCGCTTGAGGCCCTCGCCGGAAGCGACCCCGATCGCCCTGCCGGTCGACGCCGCAATCTCCTATTACGAATCCTCCGCTTTGCCGTGGGAGCGGGCGGCGTTCATCCGCGCCCGCCAGGTGGCCGGCGACGAGCAGGTTGGCCGTTATTTCCTCGACGCGCTCCACCCGTTCGTGTGGCGCCGTTCGCTCGATTTCGGAGCGATCGGCGAGGTCCAGGCGATCAC
>DATHBY010000309.1:0-2251 GCA_035295885.1 Allosphingosinicella sp. | reverse complement strand
GCTTGCGAAAAAGGTGGACCCCGGATCAAGTCCGGGGTGACGATTCTGCTTCGGCAGGACAAAGTCTAACCCCTCGCTTGCCGGGAGGGGAGGCCGCGCACCCCTTCCACATAAGCCCGCGCTTTTGCCGCGGTCTCCTGTGTCGACTGGCCGGGCTTGTAGAGCCCCGAGCCGAGGCCGAAGCCCTGGGCGCCCGCCTCGATCCAGGGGCGCATGTTGTCCGGGCCGATCCCGCCGACGACCAGCAGGGGCACGTCCTTCGCAAGCACCGCCCGCTGCGCTTTCACCACCGCCGGGACCGCGCCCTCGGCCGGGAAGAGCTTGAGCCCGGTCGCCCCCGCCCGAAGAGCGGTGAAGGCCTCCGAAGGCGTGAAGAAGCCGGGCAGCGACACCAGGCCCGCCGCGACCGCGGCCTCGATCACCGGAGGGAACGTGTTGGGCGAGACGATGACCCGCCCGCCGGAGTCGCTCACCCGGGCCACGTCCGCCGCCTCGAGCACCGTTCCGGCCCCGATCAGCGCCGATTCGCCGAAGGCCCGAGCCAGCCGCTCGATGCTGGCCAGCGGATCGGGCGAGTTGAGCGGCACTTCGATGATCCGGATTCCGGCGTCGAAGATCGCGCCCCCGATCGCCTCCGCCTCGCCAGGCGTGACTCCGCGGATGATCGCCACCAGCGGGCATTCGCCCAGCCTGCGCCCGAGCGTTTCGGCAGGATTCATCGCACCAGCTCCGCAAGATGCCGCACACCGGCCAGGAAAGCCGCTTCCCCGTCCACCGTTCGCGAACTCCGCCCGGCTGCCTCGAGCGCCGCGCAGAACAGTCGGGTCAGATCCGGCCGCCCCATCGCAACCACCTCGCCTTCCCCGGCGAGGCTCAGGCCGGTCTTGAGGTCGGCCCCGATGAGGAGCCCGCTGACATAGGCGCCGGCCTCTTCGCGCGGCGCCTTGCCCAGCAGGGTGCGGGCCCGGACCGAGAACAATTCGGCGGTAAGGTCGTCCCGCTCCACACCGTGCCGGACCCCCGCCTCGAATGCGGGGCCGGGCTCCACCGGCGCCTCCAGCAGGTCGGCGAGGATGCTGTGCTCCTTGAGGAGGCTGAAAATCTCACCGGTCATCACCGTCCGGAAGGCCGCGATCCGGCCGTCCTCGAGGCGGATCCATTTGTTGTGGGTGCCTGGATGGCAGAGCGTCGAATCCGCTCCGATCCAGCCTTCGGCATAGGCGCCGAGCACCTGGACCTCCTCGCCGCGCATGACGTCGGCGCCGCCCGGCGGATCCCAAGAGACTCCCGGCACGATCGCCGCCCGCTCGCTCTCGATCCAGCACAGCCGCCCGGCAAGCTCGGGCAGGCCGGCGGGGCAGGGGACGTAGGGCGCCTCCACCCAGCCCCGGTTGGACCCCACCATCCCGGCCATCAGCATCGGCAGGTCGCCGAGCCGGGAGCGTATCTCCTCGACCGCCGAATGGAAGCCGTCCTTGGGCACCGCGAGGATGCCCTTTTCGTCCTCCATCTCCCCGCAGACTGCGCCGCCGGCCCCCAGCCGCCAAGCGCGGCGGTTGGTCGTACCCCAGTCCACCGCGATGAAACCATTCTCCAAAAGCATTCCCATCCTCTGGCCGTTAACGTCCTTGGAACCGCGAGCCCAGCGGTTTCACCGCGCCGTATTTGACAGCTGAGGCTTGATTTCGCACCCTCCGCACCCCGGCTGGGCGAGGAGGCGCTGATGGAGACCAGGATCGACGAGATTGGCGACGGAATTTTTCGGCTGTCGACTCACATCGCCGAGATCGCCCCGCCCGAAGGCTTCGGCTTCAACCAGTTCCTGATCCGGGCGGACGAGCCCTTGCTCTTCCACTGCGGCACGAGGAGGCTCTTCCCTCTGGTGTCGGCCGCGCTGGGCCGGCTGATGCCGGTCGAGGACCTGCGCTGGATCAGCTTCGGCCATGTCGAGGCGGACGAATGCGGAGCGATGAACCTGTGGCTGGCCGCCGCGCCGGAGGCCCGGGTGGTCTACAGCCGGCTCGGCTGCGACATCTCGGTAAGCGACCTCGCCGACCGTCCCCCGCACATTCTCGACGAGGAGGAGACGCTCGATCTCGGCGGCAAGCGCATCCGGCTCATCCCGACCCCTCACGTGCCGCACGGCTGGGAGGCGCAGGTGCTCTACGAGGAGACGACCGGCACTCTCTTCTGCGGCGACCTCATGACCCATTTCGGCGACCGGGGGCCGGTCACCGAAGAGGCTATCGTC
>DATHBY010000308.1:0-3182 GCA_035295885.1 Allosphingosinicella sp. | reverse complement strand
AGCGATCCCGCGGCGCCTGCGGCGGCGGCTCGGGCGCGGGAGATGAGGCTGTCTCGTTCATTCAGGCCTGGCTTCTCGCCCTCTTGATCATGCCGCACTCGGACAATGCACGCCTCGCCATTGCCACGGTCATGCGGCGATGATTGGACAAGGCCGCCCGGTCCAGGGCGGCGACGACCTGCTGAACGGCGACATAGGAACGTTCGATCCTCGGCACAATGAAAGCCGGGACCTCCGGCGGCACGGCGATTCCGCGGTCGCCGAGCAATTTGACGATGAGATCGCCGATCAGCCGGTCGTCCGGCCCGCCGATCGCCACGTGCGGAGTCGCCGACAGGCGCGAGCGCAGGTCCGGAAGATCTACGTGCCACAAAGGCGGCGGCGCATCGGCGACGATCAGCAGCGGCCTTCGCGTAAGCTGGGCCTCGTTCCAGGCGTGGAACACGGCTTCCTCGTCATGATCCTCGGCATTATCGAACAGGCGGCCGCCGGTCTTGCGTACGAAGAGTCGGCCGAGCAGGCTTCGGCCGGACTTGCGCGGGCCGGTGACGAGAGTCGCCATCACCGGCCACAGCGACCAGCGCTTCAAATGATCGAAGGCGCCGCGGTTGGAATCGGAGATGAGGAAATCCTCATCGCGGTCGGCTACCGGCCAGTCGAGCGGCAGCGCGATCTGAGCCACGTCAGTCGCCGCCCCGCGACAGGCGCAGACTGTTGCCCGAGCCGGACACCCGCCAGCCCTGCGCCTCGAGGGCCGCGGCGAGAGCGGCGGGCTCCCCCATGTAGCTCACCCGCATCGACGAGGTGCCGCCGACGGCCGGGTTGGTGGTGAAAGCGGAAGTGACTCCCGGAACCCGGCTCACCGACAGCTCGGCTCGGCCGATCGCCGCCTGGTCGGGAGTGTCGACTTCGATCCTTACGACGGTGACGGCGCCGACCGGCGTCGGGCCCGGCGGAGGCAGCGGCCGGGCCGCCTCCTCGACCACGGTCTCCTTTACCTCCTCCTCTTCTATCTCCTCGACCAGCGGCGGCTCCGGCACGATCAGCGAAGGATCGGGAGTCAGCTCGCCGGCGGCGAGGGCGCGGGTGTAGAGCAGGTCGAGGCCGCGGACTCCCTCGTCGAGGAGGCGCGGAATCGAAGCGCTGTTCTCAACCCGGAGCGTGAACTGGCCGAGCACGCGATTGTCAGGACCGTGGCGGGCGATGAAATGGCCGACGGCGGGCCCGCCCGGGAAGAGCCGCTTGAGATGCACTTCGGGCGTGATCACGTCGGCGGCGCCATATTGGTCGAGCAGCATGCGCCACCAGCCGCGGCCGGGCCGACGCGTCTGGGCGACGTTGAGGAGCAGCGGATCGATTCCGGAGCCGGTCGGGCGGACGTAATCGACGGGGCTGTTGCCGGTACGGTAGCGGGCCCAGGCGCGCTGCCACTCGTTGCGCGATTCGAAGGTCTGGAAGGACGAGCCGGTGAGCATCACCGGGATGACCAGCACCGGCGCCGAGCGACGGACCGAGCCGCTGACTCCGAGCAGCTGGCCGGTGCGGGCGCGGTCGAACAGAATTCCCAGGGTCGCGATGTAGCGCTTGGGGCCGATCTGCTCCTGCTCGACGACGATCCCGGCGACCATTCCGTTGAGGGCGGAGTCGGTGAGGCCGGGCGCCTGCTCGATGGGGCGGCCGTTGGTCTTCGCCCAGAGCGCCTTCCAGCCCTTCTGCTGCGCCTGCCGCCAGCCCTCCTCGCGCGCCTTCTCCGCCGTGTCGCCGCTGACGTCGACTTCGATCCCGGTAATCTCGAACGTACTGGCGCTGTCGACCGGCGGCACTCCGCGGTCCGCGCCCTCCAATTGCGCCCAGACCGCGCCGCCGGCGGCGAGCGAGGCGGTGGCGGCAAGGGCGAGGAGGGGAAAACGGCCGGTCAGCTTCACGCCCGCCTTTTGGCGAGTTGGACGTGGAAATCCAAGCGCGATGTGGCTAGCCCTCCTTCGATACACGGCTTCGACAAGCTCAGCCGTTACTCAGGACGAGCGGCGTGGGCTTTTCCGTTCATCCTGAGTAGGGACTGAGCGAAGGCGAAGGCCCGTATCGAAGGACCGGCCCCTTGAAAGACGAACAGCCCTACACCTACGCCAAAGCCGGCGTCTCGATCGCCGCGGGCAATGCCCTCGTGCGGACGATCGCTCCGCTTGCCAAAGCCACCGCGCGGGCCGGGGCCGACGCTTCGCTCGGCGGTTTCGGCGGCTTCTTCGACCTCAAGGCTGCCGGCTATCGCGACCCGCTGCTGGTCGCCGCCAACGACGGCGTCGGCACCAAGCTCAAGCTCGCCATCGACCATGACCGCCACGAGGGCGTCGGCATCGACCTCGTCGCGATGTGCGCCAATGACCTCATCGTCCAGGGCGCCGAGCCGCTCTTCTTCCTCGATTATTTCGCGACCGGCCGCCTCGAGAGCGGAATCGCCGAGCGGGTGATCGCGTCGATCGCCGAGGGATGCCTGCAGGCCGGCTGCGCCCTGATCGGCGGCGAGACCGCGGAGATGCCGGGCATGTACGCTCAGGGCGATTACGACCTCGCCGGCTTCTGCGTCGGGGCGGTGGAGCGCGGCGAGGCGCTGACCGGCGCGGCCGTGTCGGCGGGCGACCTCATTCTCGGCCTCGCTTCATCGGGAGTCCATTCGAACGGCTTCTCGCTGGTGCGCAGGCTTGCCGCCGACCGCGGCTGGAAGCTGGAGCGCCCGGCCCTGTTCGACCCGGACGTGCTCTTGATCGAGGCCCTGCTCGTTCCGACCCGAATCTACGTGAAGCCGCTGCTGCCGCCGGTGCGGAGCGGCAGGGTGCGCGCCCTGGCGCACATCACCGGCGGCGGGCTTCTCGAGAACGTCCCCCGGGTGCTGCCGGAGGGGCTGCACGCCCGGATCGACGCGGAAGCCTGGCCGCAGCCGCGGCTGATGGCCTTCCTTCAGGCGCAGGGCAATATCGAGCCGGAGGAGATGGCCAGGACCTTCAACTGCGGCGTCGGAATGGCCGTGATCGTGGCCGAAGAAGATCGCGACGACATCACCCGAAGCCTTGAAAATGCTGGGGAGACGGTGTTCCGGATCGGCCGGGTCGAGGAAGGCCCGAAGGGCTGCACCGTGGCCGGCCCCGGCGGCACCTGGAGCGCGCGGGGGGACTGGACCGCGACCC
>DATHBY010000307.1:0-3525 GCA_035295885.1 Allosphingosinicella sp. | reverse complement strand
CCCGGTTGAAGGCAAGGCCGAGTGAGGCGGTGTGCGGGCCGAGCGCGTAATCGGGGACGAGGGCTGAGGCGACGAGGTCCGGCCGCCCTGGCTTCACCCGCTCATCGACGTTCCGGCCGAAATAGGAATAGGGCCAGCCGTAGAAGCCACCCCTCCTGACCGAGGTCATATAATCGGGGACTAGGTCGCTCCCAAGCTCGTCGCGCTCGTTCACCGCCGCCCACAGCATCGAGCTTTGCGGCTCTATCGCGAGGCCGACGGCATTGCGAAGGCCGGTGGCGAACAGGCGCTTGGCTCCGGTGGCCCGGTCGATCTCCCAGATCGCGGCTCGTCCCTGCTCCTCGGCCATGCCGTGCTCGGCGACGTTGCTGTTCGAGCCGACGCTCGCGTAGAGGCGCGAGCCGTCCGTGCCGGCGACGATCGTCTTGGTCCAGTGATGATTGCGAGGCCCCGCCGGCAGCTCGGTAAGCTTCGTTCCGGCGGCCGCGATCCGGGTCTCCCCGGTCCGATAGGAAAAGCGCAGCACCGCATCGGTGTTGGCGACATAGAAGTCCTCGCCGACCAGTGCCATTCCGAACGGCGAGTTGAGGCCGGAGAGGAACACATTGCGGGTCTCCGCGACCCCGTCGCCGTCGGAATCGCGAAGCAGGGTGATCCGGTTGGCGCTCGGGCTGTAGGCGCCGGCCCTCCTCATCACCATCTTCTCGATCGCCGAGCGCAGCCCCGTCTTCTTCGGCCGCTCCGGAGCGTTGGTCTCGGCCACCAGCACGTCGCCGTTGGGCAGAACGTGGAGCCAGCGCGGATGGTCGAGCCCCTCGGCGAAGGCTGCGACCCGAAGGCCCGGCGCCGGCGCGGGCCTGGCACCGTTCCAGCCGACCGCCTTCGCGACGTTCACCGTCGGCAGGAGCGCCTTGGCGGGCCTGGGCAAAGTCGGAGCAGGCCCCATGCCCGCGCTGACCGGGAGCGTGGCGCGCTCGAAGCCGGCGATGAAGAGGATCAGCCCCAGAGCGAGGAGGGCCGCTCCGATCGGAACGAGCTTGCGTGCGGACATAAAAGTCTCCTCCCGCCCCGGTCGAGGCGCCACGGCGGCAAGCCTAAGGCGGCTCCCTCACCGGAACAAGGACATGAACCCGGGCTTCAGAAGAAGGCTGGACGCCGTCGACGCATCGCTTCCCCCGCAACGGAAAAGGGCCGCCTCGAAGGGCGGCCCTTTCGCGTTTCGAGTAGCGAGGCGCCCTAGCGCTTCGAGAACTGGAAGGAGCGGCGGGCCTTGGCCTTGCCGTACTTCTTGCGCTCGACCACCCGCGGATCGCGGGTCAGGAAGCCCTCGCGCTTCACCGTCGTGCGAAGCTCCGGCTCGTAGCGGGTCAGAGCGGTCGAGATTCCGTGGCGGACGGCGCCGGCCTGGCCGGAGAGGCCGCCGCCTTTGACGGTTGCGACCACGTCATACTGGCCGCGGCGCTCGGTGACGTCGAACACCTGATTGATGATCAGGCGCAGGGTCGGCCGGGCGAAATAGACTTCCTGGTCGCGGCCGTTGACGATGATCTTGCCGGAGCCGGGCTTCAGCCAGACGCGGGCGACGGCGTCCTTGCGGCGGCCGGTGGCATAGGCGCGGCCCTGCTTGTCGAGCTGCTGCTCGCGAAGCACGGCCTGAATCTGAGAGCCCTGGGTGGAGACTCCGTGGTCGTCCTTGCCAGGGACCGGCTCGGCGGCGGTGGCGGCGGCCGGAGCCTCGGCGGCGCCTTCGGGGGCGGCGGGCGGCGCGGCCGCGGCGGCGCCGGTCAGCTCGCCCAGGTCAGCGAGGGATTGGCGATTGTCGGTCATCAGGCACCCACCTTGTTCTTGCGGTTCATTCCCGCCACGTCGAGAGGTTCAGGATTCTGGCCGCCGTGCGGATGCTCGGTGCCGTTGTAGAGGTGAAGGGCGCGCATCTGGTCGCGGCCCAGCGGCCCGCGCGGGATCATCCGCTCGACCGCCTTCTCCAGCACCCGCTCCGGAAAGCGGCCCTCGAGCACCTTGCCGGCGGTGACGCCCTTGATTCCGCCGGCATAGCCGGTGTGGCGGTAATAGACCTTGTCGGAGAGCTTCTTGCCGGTGAAGCGCACCTTGTCCGCGTTGACGACGACGACATGGTCGCCGCAATCGACATGAGGCGTGTAGCTCGGCTTGTGCTTACCGCGCAGGATGTTGGCGATGATCGAGGCGAGGCGGCCGACGACCAGCCCGTCCGCATCGATCAGATGCCATTTCTTCTCCACCTCGGCCGGCTTGGCCGACTTGGTGGTCTTCATCAGCGCCTTCATGGCCTGAATCTCCCTTAGAGGGTGTCGCCTCTTTATGAAATGAACCGCCGCCTCCCGGGGGAGCTGCGCCAGGGCCGGCAATTGGCAGCGGAGGCCACAGAAGTCAAGGAAAAGCGGGGGTTTGGCGAGAGGTACTATGTTACCGCAACGTCTCCGCTTCGATCCATTCAGCGTAAGTACCGGCGGCGTCGGAGATCGGCCAGACGACCGCCGCGGGCACCTCGTAGCTGTGAAGCTCGGCCAAGCGGGCGATCAGCGCCTCGGCGAGGTCGGCCCGGGTCTTGAACAAGGCCGCGACTTCCTCCCCCTCCTCGAGCGCGCCCTGCCAGCGATAGATTGAATGGCAGCCGCCGAGGATGTTGGCGCAGGCCGCGAGCCGCTGTTCGACCAAGGCCCTGGCGATCCGGCGCGCCTCGTCGCTCGAAGGGAAGGTGGCATAGACGGTCACGACCGGACTTCCCGCGCCTACGGCCAGGATCGGCCGATCAGCTGATGGCATCAGCCGCCTGCGGCTGGGGGACGTCGAGCAGGTCGAAGGCGATTGAGGTCCGGAGGCCCGGCCGGCCGAGCGGCACCGTCCAGTGCATGCAGTAGGAAGGCATCATCACGAGCAATCCCGGTTCGGGGCGAATCGTGGCCCGTGGCCAGTCGGGCGCGATTTCCTCCAGCTCCTCCGGCGGCCCGATCATGAGATATCCCCCCGGCCCGTTCCCCTCAACTCCCACCGGATAGTAGACGCCCGTGCTCCAACCCTGAGGGTGGAGGTGACGCGGGCAATAGCCGTCGCCCCTGGCAAAGAGGGCCCAGACGTCCAGACGGACCTCGCGCGATACGAGGCCGGCCAGCTGGTGGTCGCTCCCCGCCCAATCCCGAACGTAGCGATCCGCCTCCTCGCGAAGCGCGGCGCTGAGGGCACGTGCCGTGGGATCCTCAAGCCTGTGAAGGCGCTCCAGCATCGGCACCTTGCTGAACGGCTGTACGGCGTCCTTATCCTGCGCCCGGCCCTCTTCCCGGATCAGCATGGTCTGAACGGCCTCCGCGAGTCCGCCCGCTTCCCCGTTCGGCCCGGGCCGATCCAGCCGGATCTTGCGCAGCAGTCGAGGCATATCGAGAAGCGCGGCCACCTCGTCCATGCGGCCGAGCCGGGCAAGGGCGATCATGTAGCGGAAGATCATCCGGGAATTGGCCATGCCCTGGGCGAACAGCACCTCATATTCCG
>DATHBY010000306.1:0-3101 GCA_035295885.1 Allosphingosinicella sp. | reverse complement strand
GACGAAGCCTGGCGTCAGGATCATCAACTGCGCGCGGGGCGGCCTGATCGACGAGGCGGCGCTGAAGGACGGCCTCGGGAGCGGCCATATCGCGGGCGCCGCGCTCGACGTCTTCACCGAGGAGCCGGCGAAGGCGAGCCCTTTGTTCGGCACCCCCGGCCTCGTCGCGACGCCGCATCTCGGAGCCTCGACGACCGAGGCGCAGGTCAACGTCGCCATCCAGGTCGCCGAGCAGATGGCCGAGTTCCTGATTCGGGGCGGGGTGACCAACGCGCTCAACATGCCCTCCCTCTCCGCCGAGGAGGCGCCAAGGCTCAGGCCCTATATGGCGCTGGCCGAGAAGCTCGGCTCGCTGGTCGGCCAGCTTGCGCACGGGGCCATCGCCGGCCTTTCGATCGAGGCCGAGGGCGCCGCCGCCGAGCTCAACATGAAGCCGATCACAGGCGCCGTCCTCGCCGGCTTCATGCGGGTCCATTCGGACACCGTGAACATGGTCAACGCGCCCTTTCTGGCCAAGGAGCGCGGGCTCGACGTTCGCGAGATCCGCCATGACCGCGAGACCGACTATCACACCCTGCTGAGGGTCTCTGCGATGACCTCCGCGGGCGACCGTCCGGTCCTGGGTACATTGTTCGCGAATTCCGCCCCTCGCCTGGTCGAGATTTTCGGAATCCGGGTCGAGGCCGAGCTCGAGGGCGAGATGATCTACATCGTCAACGAGGACACGCCCGGCTTCATCGGCCGGCTCGGCACCCTGCTCGGTGAGGCGGGGGTCAATATCGGCACCTTCAGCCTCGGCCGCCGCGAGGCCGGGGGAGAGGCCGTCGCCCTCATCTCGGTCGACGGCCATATCGGCCCCGACCTGGTCCAGCGCCTTCAGGCCCTCCCGGGGGTGAAGACGGTGAAGCCGTTGCGATTCTGATTCCCCTCCCTGGAACGGAGCGGCTAGGGGTGGGTAGGCAAGCGCAGCGAGACTTCCTGCCGAGTCCGAGTTTCGGCCGCCTTCGGCGGACCCACCCCCAGCCCTTCCCTTGCAGGGGGGGAGCTAAGCAGGAGCAATTCCTTGGCCAACGTCACCGTCATCGGCGTCCAGTGGGGCGACGAGGGGAAGGGCAAGATCGTCGACTGGCTGGCGAGCCGGGCCGACGTCGTCGCCCGCTTCCAGGGCGGGCACAATGCCGGCCATACCCTCGTCGTCGGCGACCAGACCTACAAGCTGTCGCTGCTCCCCTCCGGCATCGTTCGCGGCACGCTGTCGGTCATCGGCAACGGAGTCGTGCTCGATCCCTGGGCGCTGAAGGCGGAAGTCGAGCGGCTGGGAGAGCAGGGCGTGGCGGTGACGCCCGAGATCCTGCACATCGCCGACACCTGCCCGCTCATCCTCCCCTTCCACCGCGACCTCGACGCGCTTCGCGAGGACGCATCCGGCCAGGGCAAGATCGGCACCACCCGGCGCGGCATCGGCCCCGCCTACGAGGACAAGGTGGGCAGGCGTGCGATCCGGGTCTGCGACCTCGCCCATCTCGGCCATCTGGCGCCCCAGATCGACCGCCTCTGCGCCCATCACGACGCCCTTCGCGCCGGCTTCGGCGAGCCGCCGATCGACCGCGCCCGGCTCGAGCGCGACCTCGCCGGGATCGCCGAGTTCGTGCTTCGCTTCGCCCGGCCGACCTGGATCACGCTCAACGAGGCCAAGGCGCGCGGCAAGCGAATCCTGTTCGAAGGCGCCCAGGGCGTGCTGCTCGACGTCGACCACGGCACCTATCCGTTCGTCACCTCGTCCAACACCATCGCCGGCACGGCGGCGGGCGGCACCGGCCTCGGTCCGTCCGCGGCCGGCTTCGTCCTCGGCATCGTCAAGGCCTATACGACCCGGGTCGGCGCCGGGCCCTTCCCGACCGAGCTGGAGGACGAGACCGGGCAGCGCCTGGGCGAGCGCGGCCGGGAGTTCGGAACGGTCACGGGCCGCAAGCGCCGCTGCGGCTGGTTCGACGCCGTGCTGGTCCGTCAGGCCTGCGCGGTGGCGGGCGTCACCGGAGTGGCGCTGACCAAGCTGGACGTCCTCGATGGATTCGACGAGCTCCGCATCTGCACCGGCTACCGCCTGCGCGGCCAGACGCTCGATCATCTCCCCGCCCACTCCGCCGACCAGCAAGCGGTCGAGCCGGTCTACGAGACGATGCCCGGCTGGTCGGCATCGACGGCGGGCGCGCGCAGCTGGGCCGAGCTTCCGGCGCAGGCGATCAAATATATCAGGCGCATCGAAGAGCTGTGCCGGATTTCGGTGGCATTGGTGTCGACCAGTCCCGAGAGGGAGGACACGATCCTGGTGCGGGACCCGTTCGCGGATTGAACCCTTCATGCCGGCGAAAGCTGGTATCCATTCGGAGCCGGCATGGGCCCCAGCCTTTCGCTGGGGTGACGCTCTCTCCCCTTCCCCTCCGCCCGGCCCGCGACTATCGCCGCCGCCATGACCCAGCTCAACATCCTCGTCACCGGCACCAGCCGCGGCATCGGCAAGGCGATCGCCGCCGCGCTGCAGGGCCACAACGTCGTCGGCCATTCGAGCCGCGGCGGCGACGGCATGATCGCCGCCGACCTCTCCGCACCCGGCGCCGCCGCCTCGCTCTGGCATGAGGCTCTGGAGCGGCTCGGCGGGCGGATCGACGCGCTGGTCAACAATGCCGGGATTTTCGAGGCCGCCCCGGTCGACCTGCCGGCCGAGGAATGGACGGCGCAGTGGGAGCGCACGATGCGGGTCAACCTCACCGCCTCGGCCGAATTGTGCCGGCTCGCCGTGCTCCATTTTCACGGGAAGGGCGGAGGGCGGATCGTCAGCGTCGCAAGCCGCGCCGCCTATCGCGGCGACAGCCCGCAGCACTGGCATTACGCTGCCTCCAAGGCGGGGATGATCGGAATGACCAAGTCGATCGCCCGCGGCTATGCGGCGGACGACATCCTCGCCTTCGCCGTCTGCCCCGGCTTCACCGCGTCGGAGATGATCGACGACTACATGGCCAGCCGCGGCGGGCAGCAGATCGTCGCCGACATCCCGCTCGGCCGGGTCGCGAGCGCCGACGAGGTGGCCGAGACGGTGCGCT
>DATHBY010000305.1:0-4239 GCA_035295885.1 Allosphingosinicella sp. | reverse complement strand
TCGTGATCTTCTTCATGATGCCTCCTGTTCGTCCCCCGAAACAAGACGCCCCGGCAACGACCGAGGCGCCCGTCGGCAGAGGGAGTAGTCTGCCGCTGTCGCTGCGTGACGCGACCCGTTCCTAACCTGTGGCAATAAGCTATGTTCCGTCCGCGTCACGAAAAGCGGCTTTGGTGCCGGCGGGCCGTCCGGAGGGACTCGGCGATCGTCGGCGGCGTCAGCGCCTCCACCGCCTCCCAGTCCACGACCGGCTCCTCCGCCCACGCCTCGCGCCCGGCCTCGAGCCTGAGGCTCGCAAACGCCTTCGCCTCCGCCACCCGCCGCCGGAAGTCCGGCCAGCGCCGCCAGTGCGCCTCGTAGGACGAGAGCCTTATCCCAGCCCAGGCGCAGGCGAGCCGGATGTGTTGCACTGCCTCAGCAAGCCGAGGAACCGCCCCCCGCCCGGGCGGTCACACCGCCCGGAGGCTCCGGACCAGCTGCGGCGGCCGCCTGCCGGCCCGCTGGACGACCAGATCGACCCCGCCGCGCCGCTTCCACGCCCCCGGCGGCCGGTTGCACCCGCCCCCGCCGAGCCGCTCCGCCGAAGCCGCCTTCGCCGCCCGGCAGTCGGAGTCGAAACTTGCATCGCCCCGCCGGGCCAGCGAAACCCAGGATCTCGACAACCCCGCCTCCTCCGCAGCCAGAGTGACGTTCCCCGACTGGGCATAGGCCCTGAGAAAAGCCCGCCGCTTCGCCTCGCTCATCCTTGCGGTCATCACCCCGCTCCGCTCCTCCCGAGCCTGTCGAGGACCCGATGAGGGGAAAGAGGATACCGGCAGCCAGGCGTGCGGTATCCTTCAAACGCCGCCCAAACGTCGCGCGCTCGCTTTTGGCGCGGCAGCTATGCCGTGGGTTCGGAGGCGGCGATGATCTTTTCGCCGTCGCGAAGGGCATCGAGCAATTTGCTGATCGTGAACCCGGGCTCGTGCGTGTAGCGATTGCAGGCATCGTTCAGGTGCCGCCATGCCGCTGCGTACGCGTTGGCGCGGCTGTGGGGCCGAAAAAGAACCAACAGGCCGACCGATGCCGCTGAGATCCAGGCGAGAATGTCGAGCAGCCCGTCACGTTCTACCAGGAAGGCAGGCTTTGCGGCGACCGCGGTCGCGCAGATGACCCCGGCAAAACCCAGTGTGTAATGAACGATTCGCCACAGCTGCATCAGGCTGAACCAGAAGACGCGCAGCCTGCGCACACCGGAAGGACTGATCCGCTCGCCTTGCTTTTCGCCCACCTGCGACCCCTGCCGCTGCCCCAGGGCGATTATGCCGCAAAATCGAGCTCCGGTCATCAATGCCGGGGAAAAATGAGGGCAGGATACATTACCGGCCTTGCGGCGGCGGCGAAGAGTATTGGTCCCGCCGGCTTGCGCTCATGCTGAGCTTGTCGAACGGCCCTGATGAACAAAAGAGGATATCGTCTGCCGAGTGCACATATCCTTCAACGTCTCGCCCGCCCCAATCCCATTTCCCGGCGCATGGTGTAGCCGATCGTGAGACTATCCCTCCCCGCTCATCCTGAGCCTGCCGGACTCGAAGAGGACCGCAGGTCGACGGCGAGCGGGCGGCAGCGGCGGCCGGATCTGCGGTACCCGGCGGCCGTGTTCAGCGGTCGAACACCTGCTCGGCGGGCTTCGAGCGTCTGGCTTCAGCACCGGCCAGGCCGCGACGGATTGAAGCCTCGAGGCGAGCTCGGTTCCGGCCGGCTTTCGCCAGGTCCCACCGCCCTTCTCCTTCCGTCATTGACGGAGATCATCTCACGCAAAGCCGCGAAGGCAAAGGCTCGATACAAACAGGAGACTGAACCTCTTTGCGCGCTTCGCGTCCTCCGAGTGAACCCAAAAAAAGCCCCGCATTCCTGTGGGGCCTTTCGTGTTTCGAGTGACCGAGAGGCAGAGGCCGAGACTTCTACCCTCCACCGCCAAAATTGGCGGTCCCCCTCCCGCCTAATCCTTCGGAGCCTCGACCATTGCGACGAGCGGCTCGTGGCCGTCCGCAGGCGCCGCCGGTGCCGCTCCGCCGCCATTGGCGCCGGCGACCAGATTCTCCAGAGTCGAGCCGTCGAAGCCCAGCTCCTTCATCAGTCCGTCGACGATCGGCGCCTGAGCGCGATAGCGAAGCGCCGCGGCGACGGCGCTCGAGGCGAGGTTGCCCTCGCCGGCCGGCGCTCCGCCGCCCGCGGCTTGCGCTCCGTTGCCGCCGGTAAGGCCGTCCACCTGGACGATCTTGATCGAATCGATCGCCTCCATGGGCTTGGCCGCCTCCCGGACCACCTCCGGCAGGACCTTGAGCAGGGCCAGCTTGGTCTGAAGCGAGATCTGGTTGGAGGAGAGCAGGTTCGCCGCCTCGTTGACAGCCCGCTGGCCGGCCGCCTCGACCTCGAAACGCACCCGCGAAGCCTCCGCGCGGAGCTTCTCGGCCTCGGCCTCGCCCTGCGCTTCGAGACGGTGGGCCTCAGCGCGGTCGGCGGCGGCCTGCTTGGCGGCCTCGGCCTCGACCTTGATCCCGATCGCGGCACGCTCGGCCTCGCGCGAGGCGTCGATCAGCTCGATCCGCTTCAGTCGCTCGGCGACCTCGGTCTCGCGGGCGGTTCCGACCCTCTCCTCGGCGGCGACCGCCGCGGCTCGGGCGGTGTCCGCCTCCGCCCTGGCCTGGCTTTCCTCGCGGCTCTTGTTCTGGATGGCGATCTGCTGCTCCTGACGAGCGATCTCGATCGCCTGGGTCTGGGCGATCTTCGCCTGCTCGACGACCTTGTTGGCCTCGATCTGGGCGCTGTCGACCTGGCGCTTGGCGGTGATCCGGGCCTCGTCCGCCTCGCGCTGCCGCTCGGACTGCTGCTGCGCGACCTCGGCATTCTGGGCCGCGCGCCGGACCTCGACCTCGCGCTCCTGCTCGAGCCGGGCGAATTCGGTGTCGCGGCCGATCTCGAAGCTCTTTCGGGCCGCCTCGAGATTCTTGGCCTCGATCTGGACCCGAGTCTCCTGCTCGATGTCGTTGCGCGCCTTGCGGCGGAGCTCGATCTGTTCGGTGAGCTTGGTCAGCCCCTCGGCGTCGAAGGCGTTGTTGGCGTTGAAATGGTCGATCGAAGTCTGGTCGAGCCCGGTCAGCGACACCGATTCGAGCTCGAGGCCGTTCATCGCCAGGTCGGCGGAGGAGACCTGCTGAACCTTCTGGACGAACTCGCTGCGCTGCTCGTGGAGCTGGTTCATCGTCATTCCGGCCGCGACGGAGCGCAGAGCATCGACGAACTTGCCCTCGATCAGCTCCTTGAGGCTGTCGGGATGCATGGTCCGAAGGCCGAGCGTCTGGGCGGCGACGGCGATCGACTCGCGGTCGGGGCGGACCCGGACGTAGAATTCCGCCTTCACGTCGATGCGCAGGCGGTCGAGCGTGATCAGGGCGTCGGTGTTCTTGCGTTCGACGGCGAGGCGGACGGTGTTGAGATTCACCGGCATCGTCTCGTGGAGGACCGGTAGGACCAGGGCGCCGCCGTTGATGACGACCTTCTCGCCGCCGAAGCCGGTGCGGACGAAGCCGATCTCCTTGGTGGCCCGGCGGTAGAGGCGGGTGATGATCAGCCCCAAAACGAGCAGGGCGGCCACGACGATCCCTGCGTAGATGGCCATCTGGACCATGTCAGTCTCTCCTGGTTGAAAGCGGCCCGTTCAAAGCGGGCAGTATGTCGAATCGGGATTCGAGCCCGGCGGGTCTGCCGAGCGCGATGAAGATGTTGCCCTCGCGGCGTTCGAGGATGACGGTCTCGCCCTCGCCGATCGAGTGGGCGTCGTCATAGGGCTCGATCATCACATAATGGGCATGGCCGTGGACGTCTCTGACCCGCGCCTGGGCGGGCGAGCCGCGCCGCGCGGTGCCGATCGTGATCGTCGCCCGCCTGCCGAGGAGGCTGTCGAGGCTGACCGCCGTGGTCTCGTCCTGCGGCATGATCCGGGCCAGGCCGCGGGCGCCGAGGCCGGTCAGCGGAAGCGCCGCCGCCGTCGCCGCGGGCGCCGCGAGCCACAGCGGCAGCGGCCCGGCGAATTGCTGGATGGCGAGGCCGGCGAGGCCGAATATGGCGAGGAAGACGACGAGCAGCATCAAAAGCGGCACCTTGCCCACTCCAAGCCAGCCGAGCAGGTCGCCGCCGCCGTCCATGTCGGCGCCGACGTCGAGCTGGACCGCGGACGCGCCGAGGCCGAGCGCCTCC
>DATHBY010000304.1:0-5301 GCA_035295885.1 Allosphingosinicella sp. | reverse complement strand
GACGCGCGAACGTGGCGCCGGCGGGGCGTGCCGGGGTGAACTGGAGGCGGGCGGAGGGGCTTGCCCTGGCGGTGCCGCTCAGCGGAAGGCTGAGACCCACGCCGGCGAAGGGGGCGGTGCGGCCCTGGGCGGCCTGGGCGTCGCGCAAATCGTCGGCGGCGGCGCAGGGCTGGGCGGCGAGGAGCAGGACGGCGAGGGCCGCGGCGGCATGGCTCGGTTTCGTCATCAATCTCTCCCCAATTCCGCCCCTTCGGGGAAGCGTTGAGGCGCCTCGGCCGAGGGTAAGTCAAGACCGCTGCGCCGGCCCAGGGAGGTGGCGGCTGAATGCCCCGTCTTGGCCCCGCCACTTGCCGAGACGGAATGTTCGTGCTATGTTCCGATACCGGCAGGCCCGATCTCAAACATTGATGGAGGCCGGCAGGGGCGGCGGGGGGCCGGTCCGGTGGACGTAAGAGGGCAGGTTGAGGGATTTGCAGGGATGTCCGAACGGGCTTTGCGGCTGGGGCTGGCAAGACGCTGCGAAGGCGGGATTTCGGGCGAAGTTCACGAAAAAGGTGCCTGACTCGATGAACTTCGTGAACTTTGCCCCGGGTCATGAGCCGTTTCGAACCGCCTCAGACGAGGCGGCTCTGCTTCACCGCCGCTTCGATAAAACTCGCGAACAAGGGATGCGGGTCGAAGGGCTTGGACTTCAGTTCCGGATGGAACTGCACTCCGACGAACCAGGGATGGTCCGGCCGCTCGACGATCTCGGGCAGCGCCCCGTCGGGACTCATTCCGGTGAAGAGCAGCCCGCCCGCCTCGAGCGCCGACTTGTAGTGGATGTTGACCTCGTAGCGGTGACGGTGGCGTTCGCTGATCCGGTCGGAGCCGTAGATCGAATGGACGACGCTGTTGCCGGCCAGCACCGCCTCGTAGGCGCCGAGCCGCATGGTGCCGCCCATGTCGCCGTTGGCCTCGCGCCGCTGCCGGAGGCCTTCCTTGCTCATCCATTCGGTGATCAGGCCGACGACGGGCTCCTCGGCCTCGCCGAATTCGGTCGAGGCCGCGCCCTGGATCCCGGCCAGGTTCCTCGCCGCCTCGATGCAGGCCATCTGCATGCCGAGGCAGATTCCGAAGAACGGAACCCGCCGTTCGCGGGCGAAATGGACGCTTGCGATCTTGCCCTCGCTTCCGCGCTCGCCGAAGCCGCCGGGGACGAGGATGCCGTGCAGCGGCTCCAGTTGGGCGGGGATGTCGGCCCCGGGATGCTCGAACAATTCGGCGTCGAGCCAGGAGATCCTGACCTTGACCCTGTTGGCCATGCCGCCGTGGACGAGCGCCTCCGTCAGCGATTTGTAGGCGTCCTGGAGGCCGACATATTTGCCGACGACCCCGATCGTCACCTCGCTCTCCCAGTTGAACAGGCGGTCGACCACGTCCTCCCAGCGGGCCATGGCCGGCTCGGGGGCGTCGGTGACGGCAAAGGCGCGAAGCACTTCGGCGTCCAGCCCGGCCTCGTGATATTGGGCTGGGACGGCATAGATCGACTTGGCGTCGAGGGCGGGGATGACCGCTTCCTTGCGGACGTTGCAGAACAAGGCGATCTTGGCGCGGTCCGAATCGGGGAGCGGGTGCTCGGTCCGGCAAACGAGGATCTCGGGCTGGATTCCGAGGCTGGTAAGCTCGCGGACGCTGTGCTGAGTCGGCTTGGTCTTCAGCTCGCCGGCGGCCGCGATGTAGGGAACGAGGGTGGTGTGGACGCTGAGCGTGTTCTCCCGCCCGCGCTCGTTCCTGAACTGGCGGATCGCCTCGATGAAAGGCAGCGATTCGATGTCGCCGACTGTGCCGCCTATCTCGCAGATCAGGAAGTCGAGGTCGGGCTCCAGATCGGCGGCGATGAACTCCTTGATCGCGTTGGTGACATGGGGGACGACCTGGACGGTGGCGCCCAGATAATCGCCTCGGCGCTCCCTCGCGATGATGCCCTGGTAGATCCGGCCCGAGGTGACGTTGTCCGCCTGGCGCGCCGGCACTCCGGTGAAGCGCTCGTAATGGCCGAGGTCGAGATCGGTCTCGGCGCCGTCGTCGGTGACGTAGACCTCGCCGTGCTGGTAGGGCGACATCGTTCCGGGATCGACGTTGAGATAGGGATCGAGCTTGCGGATCCGGACCTTGTAGCCGCGCGCCTGGAGCAGGGCGGCGAGCGCGGCGGCCATCAGCCCCTTGCCAAGCGATGAGACCACGCCGCCGGTGATAAAAATGAACCGCGCCATGGGAGTCGAGGCTTAACGGCGCGGGACGCGGAAGGGCAAGGGCGCGAATCGGAAATATTCGCATGAACGTCGCGCCCTTCGCCGGGGTGACGGCCTGCCCGCTGTCCGCTAAGGCGCCCGCCATGCGGGTGGCGATCGTCGGGGCGGGATATTCGGGGACGATCGCGGCGGTGGAGATCGCGAGCGCCGCGCCCGGCGCGAGCATCGTCCTCATCGAGAAGAGCGGACGCTTTGCGCAGGGTGCGGCTTACGGCACGACCTCCCCCGGGCACCTGCTCAACGTGCGTGCCCGCAACATGAGCGCTCTGGCGCGCGATCCGGACCATTTCGCCGGCTGGGCGGCGGACGAGGGCTACGGGTCGGACGATTATGTACCGAGGCGCGATTACCGGCGCTATCTCGCCGGCCTTCTCGACGGCGCCGCGGGCGTGGAGCGGGTGACCGGAGCGGCGGTGGCGGTCGAGGACGGGGCGATCGCGCTGGAATCGGGGGAGCGGTTCGAGTGCGAGGCCGCGATACTCGCCGGCGGCAACTTTCCCTCGAGGTTGCCGGCGGAGTTCGGGCCCGGCGCGATCCACGATCCCTGGGGCCCGCAAGGCGCCGAGGCGCTGGACCGGGCGGCGGCCCGGGGCGGCGAGCTTCTTCTGGTCGGCACCGGCCTCACCATGGTGGACATGGCGGTCAGCCTCGAGGAAGCGGGCTTTGCCGGCCGGATCACCGCCTGCTCGCGCCGGGGCCTGGTCCCTCGCGCCCACGTCTCGCCGCCGGCGGCGGCGCTGGACTGGGAGCCTCCGGCGCGGCTCGGCGACATGGTCCGGGCGGTGCGGGCTCGGACCCCCTGGCGCTCCTCGGTGGACGGCCTGAGGCCGCACAGCATCGCCCTGTGGCAGGGCCTCGAGGAGGCCGAGCAGAGGCGCTTCCTGCGCCACCTTCGCCCGTGGTGGGACGTTCACCGGCACCGTATCGCTCCGGCGGTGGCGGCCCGGATCGAGGCGATGCGCTGCTCGGGCCGGCTGGAAGTGGCGGCGGGGCGCATCGTTCGGGTCGAAGGCGAGAAGGTGACGATAGCCCGCCGCGGCGGTGGCGAGCTTCGCCGGAGCTTCGGAGCGATCATCAACTGCACCGGGCCCGAAGGCGACATCAGACGGGTCGGAGATCCGCTGATCCGCGGCCTGCTGGCGAGCGGCCGGGCGCGGCCGGACCGGCTCGGCCTTGGCCTGGAGGTGGGCCGGGACTCCCGAGTGGCCGGAGGCGGCCCCTCCCCCGCCCTTTACGCCGTCGGACCCCTGAGCAGGGGCGCCTTCTGGGAAATCATCGCTGTCCCCGACATACGCGAACAGGTGGCCGGGGTGGCGAAATCTGTCCTTCGATGCGCCGGTTCGACAGGCTCACCGGCTACTCAGGATGAGCGGTAGAGGATAATCCCAACCGCCCATCCTGAGTAGGGACTGAGCTTGGCGAAGGCCCGTATCGAAGGAGGGACAGAAGGACCCTACTGAGCGAGCGGGACGGCGCCGTTCGACGTCGCCGGAGCGGCGCCGTTGGCGGGCGCCTGGGCGGCCGCGCCGGCGAGCGGGTCGACCGCAGGCGGGGCGGCGGGTGCGAGCGGCGCGGTCCGCGGCGGCGTCTTGGACAGCGACGGATCGATCCTGGTCGGCGCCCGCTCCATGGTGGCGAGGCCGGCCAGGGCGATCGAGAGGACGACGAACAGCGTCGCGAGCACCGCGGTGGCGCGGGTGAGGAAATCGGCCGCGCCTCGCGCCGACATCAGCCCCGAGGGGCTGCCGCCGACTCCGAGGCCGCCGCCTTCCGAACGCTGCATCAGGATCACGGTGACCATGGACGCGGCGACCAGCGTCTGGAGAATCAGGAGGAAGGTGAACATTGGAACGGCCTCGGATGGGGATCGTCACGCCAGCGAAGGCTGGCAACCATTCTGAGTCAGCATGGACCCCAGCTTCCGCCGGGGTGACGTATTGAAACGCGACTTAGGCGATCAGACGCCCGGCTTCAACTCCTCGCCGCCGCCTGGATTATCGGCACGAACTGGGCGGCGGTCAGGCTGGCGCCGCCGACGAGGGCGCCGTCCACATTGTCGACCGCGAACAATTCCCCGGCATTGGCGGCATTGACCGAGCCGCCGTAGAGGATTCGAATTCGCCCGCCCGCTTCGCCGAAGCGGGCGGTCAGCGCCTCCCGGATCGAGGAGTGCATCTCGGCGACGTCCGCGGGCATGGCGGTGCGCCCTGTGCCGATCGCCCAGATCGGCTCGTAGGCGACGACCAGCTCCGCCTCGCCCGAAAGCTCGGGGATCGAGCCGGCAAGCTGGGCCTTCACCCGCTGGACGGCTCGGCCGGCTTCCCGTTCCGCCTCGCTTTCGCCGACGCAGACGATCGCCATCAGGCCGTGCCGGAGCGCCGCCTCGGCCTTGCCGCGGACGAACGCATCGCCTTCCCCCTGGCCGGACCGGCGCTCGGAATGACCGACGATCGCGAGGCGGGCCCCCGCTTCCTTGAGCATCGGAGCCGAGACGTTGCCGGTGTGGGCGCCGCTGTCCTCGGAATGGCAATCCTGGGCTCCGACGAGGAGACCGCCGGCCCGGGGCACGGCCAGCGGGAGGAGAGTGAAGGGCGGGCAGACGGCGACGTCCACGCCCGAAGCCTCGCGGGCCGCGGCGGCCATTGCGGCGAGCTCCCCGAGGGCCGACCGGCTGCCGTTCATCTTCCAGTTGCCGGCGACGAGCTTGCGGCGGACGTGCATGTCGGTCTTCCCCTCAACGCGGAAGGGCGGCGCCTAGCATCCCGCGCGGGCGAGTGCCAAGCTTGCCCGCACCGGGCGGCGCTTCTATGACCCGCGCAAACCATCGCAGGACCAACCTCAAGATGCTCTCCATTTTCCGCCGCGGCTTCATGGCGAAAGTCATGCTGGTCTTTCTCGTCATCGGCCTGTTCGCAATCGTCATCACCGGCTTCGGCACCGGCGGATCGGGCGGGCTGGGCGGGCTCGGCGGGATGAGCGGAGCCACGGTCGCCAGCGTGGAGGGCGA
>DATHBY010000303.1:0-6773 GCA_035295885.1 Allosphingosinicella sp. | reverse complement strand
CCGGGTCAGGACCCCCGCCCAGGCGAAGCGGCCGCTGCGCGAGCGCCAGGCCTCGCTCGCGCTCGGCGACAGCTATCAGCTGCCCGGCCTCGAATTGCTCGCTCCGGCGCCACCGCCGGTCGGCGGCGCGCTCGACAAGGCAAGCCTCGAGCGCAACGCCCGGCTGCTCGAATCGGTGCTGGACGACTTCTCGGTGAAGGGCGAGATCGTCGAGGTTCGTCCGGGACCGGTCGTCACCATGTACGAGCTCGAGCCGGCCAGCGGGATCAAGGCGAGCCGGGTCATCCAGCTCGCCGACGACATCGCCCGCAACATGTCGGCGCTGTCCGCGCGCGTGGCCACGATCCCGGGCCGAAGCGTGATCGGAATCGAGCTACCGAACCCGAAGCGCGAGATGGTGGTCCTCTCCGAGCTGATCGCGAGCCACGCCTTCGAGGACCAGGTCGCTCAGCTCCCGATCGTGCTCGGCAAGAACATCGCCGGCGATCCCGTCGTCGCCGATCTCGCGCCGATGCCCCACCTGCTCGTCGCCGGCACCACCGGATCGGGCAAGTCGGTCGGTCTCAACTGCATGATCCTCTCGCTGCTCTACCGGCTGACTCCCGAGCAGTGCAAAATGATCCTGATCGACCCGAAGATGCTGGAGCTCAGCAGCTACGACGATATCCCGCATCTGCTCGCTCCGGTCGTGACCGAGCCGGCCAAGGCGATCCGAGCCCTGAAATGGACCGTCGAGCAGATGGAGGAGCGTTACCGGATGATGGCCTCGGTCGGGGTCCGGCAGCTCTCCAGCTTCAACGCCAAGGTCCGTGAGTCGAAGGCCAAGGGCCAGGCCATGGGGCGGCGGGTGCAGACCGGCTACGACCCGGAGACCGGCCAGCCCAAATATGAGATGGAGGAGCTCGACTACGAGGTCCTGCCCCAGATCGTCGTCGTCGTCGACGAGCTCGCCGACCTGATGATGACCGCCGGCAAGGAGGTCGAGTTCCTGATCCAGCGCCTCGCCCAGAAGGCGCGGGCGGCCGGAATCCACCTGATCATGGCAACCCAGCGTCCCTCGGTCGACGTCATCACCGGAGTGATCAAGGCGAACCTGCCAACCCGAATCTCCTTCGCCGTCACCTCGAAGATCGATTCGCGCACCATCCTGGGCGAGCAGGGCGCCGAGCAGCTGCTGGGCAAGGGCGACATGCTCTACATGCCCGGCGGCAAGCAGATCGCCCGGGTCCACGGTCCGTTCGTGTCGGACGAGGAGGTCCGCGCAGTCGCCGAGCATTGGCGCGCCCAGGGCCGCCCCGAATATGTCCAGGCGGTGACCGAGGAGCCCGAGGACGGCGGCTACATGTTCGAGGGCCAGCCCACGGGTGAGGACGATCCGGAGGCGCAGCTCTATCGCAAGGCCGTGCAGACCGTCGCCGAGAGCCAGAAAGCCTCCACCTCCTACCTCCAGCGCCAGCTCAGGGTCGGCTACAACAACGCCGCCCGGCTGATCGAGCGGATGGAGAAAGACGGCTTCGTCAGCGCCCCCGACCATGTCGGCCGCCGCGAGGTGCTGGTCGATCCGGAGGGGCGCCCGCTTTAGACTTTTCCCTCTCCCTGCAGGGGAGAGGGACAGCCGTCGCGAAGCGGCGGCAGGGTGAGGGCCGGCGCCCTTCAACGAACTGCCCACACCCTCCCGCTTCGCGTGCCCCTCCCTCTCCCCTGGAGGGAGAGGGGGTGGAAAGGAACCCTCGGGTTCAGAGGGCATTCAAGCGCGGAAGGGCAGAGCCCTCCTCAAATTCCATCCGATGGAGACAATATGATGTTGCGTTTGAAGACGCTCGCCCTTGCCGCCGCACCGGTCGCGGCCGTCGCCATGATCGCTCCGCAGCCTCCGGTGGCCGCCCAGGCCGCATCGCCGCTGACCCAGGTGACGGCGCACCTCAAGGCCGTCAACACGATGGTCGCGAGCTTCCGCCAGACCGACCGCAAGGGCCGTGCCCTGACCGGAACGATGACCCTGAAGCGGCCCGGCAAGCTGCGCTTCGAGTATCAGAAGGGCGTGCCGATGCTGATCGTCGCCGACGGCCGCAAGCTCAACATGATCGATTACGAAACCGGGCGGGTCGACGGCTGGCCGATCGGCAACTCGCCGCTGGGAGTGCTTCTCAACCCCAATCCGGACCTGAGCCGGGTCGCCAAGGTGATCCGCAACGACTCCCAGACCCTGCTCGTCCAGGCGCGGGATCCGAAGAAGCCGGAATTCGGAACGATCACGCTCGGCTTCGCCAAGGTGCGCAGCGGGCCTTCCGGGCTGCTGCTCCAGGGCTGGACCGTCATCGATGCGCAGAACAACCGGACCACGGTGAAGCTGTCGGGCCAGCGATTCAACGTGCCGGTCGCGGACAGCGCCTTCACTTTCCAGAGGCCGGCGAAAGGCAAGAAGGGGTAGGTGCGCCGCCTCAGAGTTCTGACGCCATTCATCGCGGCGACAGGAATGAGACACTAAAACATTCCTTGCGATTGCGGGTGGTCGCTGTCGGGTTTTCCCCCTGTTGCCCGGCGCTCCGCCGAAATCGCGCCTCGCGTAGACCACGCTTGGTTGGCCCCCGCTCCATGCCCCCGGAGCGGGGGCCTTTACTGTCTGGGGAGGGGGCGTGCCCGTCCGCGACATCGACAGGAAAGACGGGTCCGGTTAGAGCCGCAACCATGTCCGCAAGCCTCAAGATCGCATCCTGGAACATCAACTCGGTGCGCGCGCGCCTGGAGATCGTCGAGAAGTTCCTGCGAGAGGAGTCGCCCGACATATTGTGCCTGCAGGAGACAAAGGTCTGCGACGCCGACTTTCCCGCCGGCATGTTCGGGCGCCTGGGCTACATCCACCAGATCATCTGCGGGCAGCGTATGCACCACGGCGTCGCCATCCTCAGCCGGCTTCCGGCGCGCGAGGAGGAGCGGCACGACTGGCAGGCCAATGGCGAGGCCCGGCACATCGGCGTCAGGCTGGAATGCGGCATCCGGCTAGAGAACGTCTACGTTCCCGCCGGCGGAGACGTGCCGGACCGCGAGGTCAATCCCAAGTTCGGCCAGAAGCTCGACTTCATCGAGCGGATGACCCGCTGGTCCGAGGCCTGCGCCTGTCCCTCCATCATCGTCGGCGACTTCAACGTGGCGCCGCTCGAATGCGATGTCTGGAACCACAAGCAGCTGCTCACCGTCGTCAGCCACACGCCGGTCGAGGTCGAGGCTCTGACCCGGCTCCAGCAAAGCAACGACTGGGTGGATCTCGGCCGCCATTTCCACCCGGCGCCAAAGCGCCTCCACACCTGGTGGAGCTACCGCTCGCCCGACTGGACCAAGAACGACCGCGGCCGCCGCCTCGACCATATGTGGGCGACGGCGGACGTCGCCCGCCAGGCTCTTCGCCATGTCGTCCACGAACCCTGCCGCAACTGGAGCCGGCCGTCGGATCACGTTCCGCTGGTCACGGAATTCTCGATTTGAGCGGAGGGCGCGACGTCGCCCGGGCGATCGACGCGCTTCGGCGCGGCTGGCCGGTCCGAATCGGCGGCACCGGCTTCCTCGCCGTCGAAACGGCCGACGAGGCCGCGCTCGCCGCCTTCGACGCGCACGCGCCCGCGGACCTGCTCATCTCGGGCCATCGCGCTGTCACTCTTAAGCTGGCCAATCAGCGCGAGGCCGTGCCCAGCGGGCCAGTGAGGATCGAACGAAGCGCGATGAGCCTGGCCCAGGCGACTGCAGTCGCCGATCCGGCGCTCGACCTCTCGCACCCGCTCAAGGGCCCTTTCCGGGCGCAAGAGGTGGAGTGCGTCCGCGCCGCCGGCGCCGCCATCGCCCTGTCGCGCCGGGCCGGTCTGCTTCCGGCGCTGTTCGTGGACGGAGTCGCCGGGGAGGACTCGGTCTCCCTCTCCCCGGCCGATGTGGACGCCTTCGAGCGCGCGACGTCGCTCAGGATCGCCTCGCGCGCCAGGCTGCCGACGCGTTTCGCCGAGCATGCGGAGATCGCCGCCTTCCGCTCCGACGACGACGGCGCCGAGCATATCGCGCTGCTGATCGGCGCCCCTTCGGGCAAGCCCCCGCTCGTCCGCCTCCACAGCGAGTGTCTGACCGGCGACGTGCTGGGCTCGCTCAAATGCGATTGCGGGCCGCAGCTCAATGCCGCGCTCGAGGCGATCGCGGCTTCGGGCTGGGGAATCCTCCTCTATCTGCGCCAGGAAGGGCGCGGAATCGGCCTCGTCAACAAGCTCAGGGCCTATGCGCTGCAGGACCAGGGGTTCGACACGGTCGACGCCAATTTGCGCCTCGGCTTCGCCGACGACGAGCGTCACTATACGCTCGCCGCCGCCATGTTGGCGAAGTTGTCGCAGGACGAGATCCGCCTGCTCACCAACAACCCGCGCAAGGTCGAAGGGCTCGAGGCGGCGGGGATCTGGGTCGCCGAGCGAGTGCCGCTCAAGGCGGGCAGCGGCCCCCACAACCGCTTCTATCTCGAGACCAAACGCGCACGCAGCGGCCACCAGCTCTGACGCCAAAGCGTCAGAAGCGTTCCAATTCCTCCAGGATTTCGGCGACTTGAGGATAGTCGCGGGCGACGTGACGGGCACCGGCTGAACGGACCCGGGCGTCGTGGCCGGGGCGGATATGGCCGGCCGCGAGCAGGCCGATCACCGTCATCCCCGCCGCAGCGCCGGCCGCCACGCCGACCGGATGATCCTCGATCACCAGGCATTTCGACGGGGAGACGCCGAGCGCCCCGGCCACCATCAGGTAGACGTCCGGATGCGGCTTGCCGCGTTCGATCCCCGCCGCGCTGAAGACCCGGTCTCCGAAATGATGGCGCAGGCCGAGCCGCTCCAGCGACGAGTCCAGCCACTCCCGGTCGCTCGACGAGGCGATGGCGAGCAGGCGGCCCGACTGTCCCTCTAGGAAAGGTCCGATGCCCTCGACCGCCAGCACTTCGGCGACTCGCTCCGTCACAAGTCGGTCCACGCTCTCGCGGAGCGCCGGAAGATCGACGGTGAGCCCGCTCTCCGCCTCGATCGCACGGTGGCAGTCGCTCCATCGCAGCCCGGAATAGCGCTCGATCGCCTGTTCGGCCGTGACCGGGTGGCCGAGCGCCGTCAGAGCTTCCGCGAGGGCCGAGTTGGCGACGACCTCGCTGTCGACGATGACCCCGTCGAAATCGAAAATAATCGCCTCGAACTTCAGCGCCGGTCTCCGAACAGCGCCGTACCGACCCGAACATGGGTGGCGCCGATCGCGGCCGCCGTCTCGTAATCCGCCGACATGCCCATGGACAGGCCGGCAAGGCCGTGGCGGCGGGCCAGCTTGGCGAGTAGCGCGAAATAGGGCGCCGGCTCCACGTCTGCAGGTGGAATGCACATCAGCCCTGCGACAGGCAGGCCGGCCTCCCGGCATTGGTCCGCCAGGGCCGGCAGGCCGGCGACGGCGCAGCCGCCTTTCTGCGGTTCGTCGCCGATATTGACCTGGAGGAAGCAATCCGGGCGGCGGCCGAGCTTCGCCATCGCCGCGGCGAGCGCTGCAACCAGAGAGGGCCGGTCGACGGAATGGACGGCGTCGAACAAGGCGACTGCATCCTCGGCCTTGTTGGACTGGAGCCGGCCGATGAGGTGGAGCCGCACGTGCGGCGACTCCGCCTTCAGCGCCCGCCATTTATCCTGCGCCTCCTGGACCCGATTCTCCCCGAACTCGTGCTGTCCGGCCTCGATCAGCGGGCGGATCGCTTCGGGGCCGTGGGTCTTCGACACCGCGACCAGCGTCACTTCCTCGGCCGGCCGGCCGGCGAGGCGGGCGGCTCGGGCGATCTTTTCCCTTACCTCCTCGAGACGCTGTGCTGGTGATGCGCCGGTCATTGCGGCTGCTATAGGAAGCGCCATGCTCCGCCGCCAGCCTCTGCCGCGCCTCTGGCTGATGACCGACGAGCGGCAAAGCGGGGATTTGTGGAAGGCGCTGGAGCGGCTTCCGAAGGGCTCGGGCGTGGTCTTCCGCCACTACCGCCTCGCGCCGGCCGAACGGCGAAAGCTGTTCGACCGGGTTCGGCGGCTGGCGAAGCGCCGGCGGCTGCTCCTACTCGCGGGCGGGAAGGGGCTGCGCGGCGACGGGGTGCACGGCGGCCGGCACGGCGGCTTCAGGAGCGCTTCCGCGCATGATCTGCGCGAGCTCAAGACCGCCGAAAGGTCAGGCGCGAAGCTGGTCTTCCTCTCGCCCGCCTTCCCCACCCGGTCCCATCCCGGCGCCCGGGCGCTTGGGCCGGTGCGATTCGGACTCGTCGCTCGCCACGCGCGGGTTCCGGTGATCGCTCTCGGCGGAATGGATGGGCGAAAGGCACGGCGGCTGCCGCATATCTACGGCTGGGCGGGGATCGACGCCTGGCTTGCCTAGAAGCGGAAGGCGGTGCCGACGTAGACGGCCTGGCTGTCGCGCCGCGGATCGGCCAGCGCCTCGAGCCGGTCGCGCTGGATCTTGTAGCGGACTCCGCCGGTAACATCGAGGTTGCGTGCGATCCGGTACGAACCGCCGACCCCGACCGTGTAGCTCTCGTCCTCGGCGATGATTCGCGGCGTGGCCGGATCGGTCTTGGCCACTCCCGCCTCGGCCCGGGCGGTGAAGCGGCTGCCCGAATAGCTGACTCCGACTTCCGCCGCCTGGCGGCCGCCGGGGAGAGTTCCGCCCTTGACGCTGTCGACGTCGCCGGAAAGCGCGAATCGCTTCCAGCCGATCGAGGCGCCGAGATTGTAGACGGTGGGCGTGAT
>DATHBY010000302.1:0-7693 GCA_035295885.1 Allosphingosinicella sp. | reverse complement strand
CCTTCGCCGGGGTGACGCTCAAGGCGCGTCGAAGAGCGCCGCCAGTTGCTCGATCATCGTTCCGCCGAGCTGCTCGGCGTCCATGATCGTCACCGCCCGGTCGTAATAGCGGGTGACGTCGTGGCCGATCCCGATCGCGACCAGCTCGACCGGCGAGCGCGCCTGGATCCAGCCGATCACCTGGCGCAGGTGGCGTTCCAGATAGGTGCCCGAATTCACCGACAGCGTCGAATCATCGACCGGGGCGCCGTCCGAGATGACCATCAGGATCCGCCGCTCCTCGGGCCGGGCGATCAGCCGGTTGTGCGCCCACAGCAAGGCCTCGCCGTCGATATTCTCCTTGAGCAGGCCCTCGCGCATCATCAGGCCGAGATTCTTGCGCGCCCGCCGCCACGGCTCGTCCGCGGCCTTGTAGACGATGTGCCTGAGATCGTTGAGCCGGCCCGGATTGGGCGGCCGCCCCGCCGCCAGCCAGGTCTCGCGCGCCTGGCCGCCCTTCCAGGCGCGTGTGGTGAAGCCCAGTATCTCGACCTTGACCCCGCAGCGCTCCAGAGTCCGGGCGAGGATGTCCGCGGAGATGGCGGCGATCGAGATCGGCCGCCCCCGCATCGAGCCCGAATTGTCGATCAGCAGCGACACCACCGTGTCCCGGAACTCGGTTTCGCGCTCGATCTTGTAGCTGAGCGAATGGGCCGGGTTGACGATCACCCGAGCCAGGCGGGCGGCGTCGAGAAGCCCCTCCTCCTGGTCGAAGTCCCAGCTCCGGTTCTGCTGGGCCATCAGCCGCCGCTGCAGCCGGTTGGCAAGCTTGGTCACCGCGCTCTGAAGATGGACGAGCTGCTGGTCGAGATAGGCCCGCAGCCGGCCCAGTTCCTCTTCGTCGCAAAGCTCCGGAGCCTCGACCACCTCGTCGTAGCGGGTGGTGAAGATGCGATAGTCGAATTGCGGCGGCAGATCGGAGAGCGGGCGGTTGGGGCGGACGGGGAGCATCCCCTCCTCGCCTTCCTCGCCCATGCCCTCCTCGCCCTCGGCCATCTCCTCCTCGGACCAGTCCCGCTCGCCCTCCTCCTCGTCGCCATCGCCCTGCTCGGCCCGAATCTCGGACTGGCCGGCGGCGCCGCCCTCATCCTCCTCGTCCTGGCTTTCGCCCTCCTCGCCCTGGTCCCTGTCGCCGCCTTCGCCCTCCTCGCCGGACTCGGGATCGACGTCGGCCTCGGCCTCCCCCTCGATCAGCTCGAGGTCGCGAAGCAGCTTAGTGGCGAGCGCGGCGAAGGCGGCCTGATCGTCGAGCACAAGGCCGAGCGCGTCGAGATCGGCGCCGGCCTTGTCCTCGATCCAGTCGGAGACGAGGCCGATTCCGCCGCGAGCGGCTTGCGGAGGCGCCTCGCCGGTCAGCCGCTCACGGACCTTGAGCCCAAGGGCGGTGCCGAGCGGCACCTCGGCGCGGTTGCGGGCGCGGGTGATCGGATCGGTGCGCATCCGCATCTCGACGGCGCGGGCGAGATTGGCGCGCACTCCGGCCATCGCCCGGGCGCCGAGCGCCTCGACCCGCGCCTGCTCGACGGCGTCGAACACCGCCCGCGCGATCTCGTCCGCCGGAGCGCCGCGGGCATGCATGGCGGCATTATGGTGCCTGAGCTTGAGCGCCGCAGCGTCGGCATAGCCCCGAGCCTCGGCGACCTCCTTCGCGGCCAGCGAGCGCCCGGGCATCGGCACCTTGACGTTCTTGCCCGAAGTCGAGGGGGCGTCCGCGGTATAGCCGAGCTCCAGCTCCGGCTCGCGGGCAATCGCCCGCGCGGCGCCGGTCAGGACCTGCCGGAAGGCCTCGAGGGGGTTGTCACTGCTCATAACCCTCTCCCTGCAGGGGAGAGGGGGGGACCCATTGCGTCGGCAATGGGGGGGTGAGGGCGTGCCGGGTTACGCACTGTTCGTGTCCTCACCCTCCCACCTGCCTGCGGCAGGCGGGCCCCTCCCTCTCCCCTATAGGGAGAGGGGTTCATTACGCCGTCGCCGCGACGCTCTCCGGCAGGTCCTTGCCGAAGACTCGCTGGTAATATTCGGCGACGAGCGGCCGCTCGGCCTCGTCGCACTTGTTGAGGAAGGTGAGCCGGAAGGCGAAGCCGACGTCGTCGAAGATGAGGGCGTTCTGGGCCCAGCTGATCACGGTGCGGGGGCTCATGACGGTGGAGATGTCGCCGTTGACGAAGCCCTGTCGCGTCAGGTCCGCGACCTTGATCATCTTCTCGACCTCGGCCCGGCCGCCTTCATGGTCATATTCGCCGCTCTTCGCCAGGACGATCCGGGCTTCGACCTCGGCCGGCAGGTAATTGAGGGTCACGACGATGTTCCAGCGGTCCATCTGGCCCTGGTTGATCTGCTGGGTGCCGTGATAGAGGCCTGTCGTGTCGCCGAGCCCGACCGTGTTGGTGGTCGCGAACAGCCTGAAATAGGGGTGCGGGCGGATCACCCGGTTCTGGTCGAGCAGGGTCAGCTTGCCCTCCGTCTCGAGCACGCGCTGGATGACGAACATCACGTCGGGCCGGCCGGCGTCATATTCGTCGAAGACGAGAGCGGTCGGGGTCTGGAGCGCCCAGGGCAGGAGCCCCTCGCGGAACTCGGTGACCTGCTGGCCCTCGCGAAGGACGATGGCGTCGCGGCCGATGAGGTCGATTCGGGAGATGTGGGCGTCGAGGTTGATCCGGATGAGCGGCCAGTTGAGCCGGGCCGCGACCTGCTCGATATGGGTCGACTTGCCGGTGCCGTGATAGCCCTGGACCATCACCCGGCGGTTCTTGCCGAAGCCCGCGCAGATGGCGAGAGTCGTGTCAGGGTCGAAGACATAGGCGGGATCGAGGTCGGGGACCCGCTCGTCCGCCTCGGAGAAGGCCGGCACTTCCATGTCGCTGTCGATCCCGAACAGGTCGCGCACCTTCCGCATCTGGTCGGGCGAATCCATGATCACGGCGCCGCGGCTGGCGGGGTTGGCGTTGGGCAAATCGGTCATGACACGTCGTCTTTTCAAGAGGTTGGAGCTACGCGGCTCGGGCCCCGCTCGCTTCCGATTCCCCATGCCCATTCCGGCGCGAGGGGTAAAGTTCCGTTTTGCGGCGCCGTGCCGCGGCCGCTCGGGGCGGACTCCAGGCCATGAGGGGCGCCGAGCCGGTGGCATTGCCAAAACCCGCGGCTGCTTTCACCGGGCTCGGCTTCAGGCCGGCGGAAGAAACCCGCCGCCTATCTTCCGGAAGTCCGCTGGACTCAGGAGAACTCGCCGTTGGCGTCGCTCAGTGGTTGTGGACCAAGTTCCGCATTTCCAGCCGAAAACCTGGAAAGCCTCGGAGCCACCCAGCGAGAGCCGGACGTGTCGGCAGCGGGATTTTCGCGCTCGTGCCTGGGTTGTGCTTGCTTCATGATGGTCTCCTTGGCAGCGATGCTACAATCATGCTGGGGCCGTAGCAACCGGCACGAGGTGAGGCGTGGAGATAGATACGGACGCCCTTTTCGAGCGCGTGACGATCGAGGAGGCGTTCTGGACTCCGATCGTCCTGTGCAACATCACTCAGGACGAGGTGGATCGGGCCGCGCTGGAGCGGGCGATATTGGCGCGGCGCGAGGCGGAAGAAGGCCGGCTGGTCCGATCGAACAGGGGCGGCTGGCATTCCGAAACCGACCTCATGGAATGGGGCGGCGATTCCGCCGCAAGGCTGGCGGAGCATGTGCAGCGGCTTGCGAACGAGCTGACGATCGACCGTAAGAGCCCGGAGGAGGCGTCGTTCCCCTGGAAGCTCTACGGATGGGCGAACGTCAACGAGAAGGGCTCCTACAACGAGCGGCATTGCCATCCCGGCGCATTCTGGTCGGCGATCTTCTACGTCCGCGTCGATCCTTCGGCGGGCGGGGGCGAGATCGTGTTTCGGGACCCGCGGGCGCCGGTGAACGAAATGTACGCTCCCCGACTCGGCATCCGGTACAATGGGGGCGAGGGCAGCATTCACATCAAGCCCGAGGCGGGGATGCTGATACTGGTCCCGGCCTGGCTGGAGCATTCGGTCAGAAAATGGGAAGGCTCCGAGCCCCGCATATCGGTAGCGATGAACCTCGCGCTGAGGTGACGAAGGCCGGCGGGAAACCCCTTCCGGGAAGCTTCGAAGCTCGACCTGTCGAGGCTATGCGAAGGCCGGCCTGCTCTTGAGGTGCGTATAGGCCTCGATGACCGCCTGCAAAGCCTTCTCGTGGCCGCGGTCGCCGCCATTATGGTCGGGATGGTAGCGGCGAAGCAGGTCGGCGTAGCGCCGCCGCAGACTCCGGCGATCGGCGTCGGTGCCGAGGCCGAGGATTCGGAGCGACTTGCGGTCGGGCTCGCTCAATTCGCGGCCGTCGAGACGGGGACCTTCCGCCGCGGCGCGGCGGAATCGGGCTCCGATCGCGTCGAGAGGGTCCTGGAAATCGGCCCATCTCGGCGGCCCGTCGGCGCCCATATGGGCGAAGGCGCGGGTCTCGCGGTCCCAGCCGCCGTAGGGATTGTGGGCGGCCTGGATCTCGTCGCTGCTCATGCCCTCGAAATAATTGTAGCCGGCGTTGAACTCGCGGACGTGGTCGAGGCAAAGCCAGCGCCAGTCGCCCGGCCCGTCGAAGCTGGGGCCGCGGCCGGCGGGGGCCCGGAACTCGCCAGCCGACTCGCAGCCCGGATGCGCGCAGATGCCGCGCGCTTCGGCCCGCCCGTGAAACCGCGTCTGTCTGCCGCCCGCACTCGCCACGCACTCACCTTCACGTCCAAACCTTCTATATAGGCGAGATGACCCAGTCTTTCACCGGCCGAATCGCCCCCGAGATCGAGCAACGCCTGCGCGCCGCCCTCGCTCCCACACATCTCGTCGTGACCAACGACAGCGCCCGCCACCGCGGCCATGCCGGCGACGACGGCAGCGGCGAGAGCCATTTCACCGTCGAGGTGGTTGCGGAGCGATTCGAAGGCATGAGCCGGGTCGAGCGCCAGCGGGCGGTGAACTCGGCTTTGGCGGACCTGCTGAAGGACCGGATCCACGCGCTCGCGATCAGGGCGCGGGCGCCGGGGGAGTAGGCGTCATTGCGAGGAGCGAAGCGACGAAGCAATCCAGGCGCCGGAGGCGTCGAACTGGATTGCTTCGCTTCGCTCGCAATGACGGTTAAAGGCGCCCAATGACCGACGACCTCATCGTCCAGACGCTCCACCCGGCCACCCACGACCTCGGCGGGTTCAAGGTCCACCGGACGCTGCCGCACCGGGAGCGGACGACGATCGGACCGTTCATCTTCTTCGACCAGATGGGGCCGGCGCATCTCCCGGCGGGCGGCGGAATCGACGTGAGGCCGCACCCGCACATCAACCTCGCCACTGTCACCTATCTGTTCGGGGGCGCGATCGACCATCGCGATTCGCTCGGTACCTTCGCAACGATCGAGCCCGGCGCGGTCAATCTGATGACGGCGGGCCGCGGGATCGCCCATTCGGAGCGTTCCCCCGCGCACCTCCGGGCGGACGGGCCGGAGCTGAGCGGAATCCAGACCTGGATCGCTCTTCCCAAAGCGAAGGAGGAGATCGACCCCGCCTTCGAGCATGTCGCGAAGGACCGGCTTCCGGTCGTCGAGGGCGGCGGCGCCAGCGCCCGAATCGTGATGGGAAGCCTGTGGGGCGCCTGCTCGCCCGTCACCTGCCACAGCGAAACGATCTACGCGGACATCATGCTCGAAGCCGGCGGCGCGATGCCGGTCGATCCCGGCGCGGACGAGCGGGCCGTCTATGTCGCCGAGGGCGAGGCCAGCCTCGACGGCCTCCCGCTCGAGCGAAGCGTGCTCTACGTCCTCGCGCCCGGGGCGAGCGCTACCCTGCGCTCGCAGACCGGAGCTCACGTCATGATGTGCGGCGGAGCGCCGCTCGACGGGCCGCGCCACGTCTGGTGGAACTTCGTCTCGTCGAGCCGCGACCGGATCAACCAGGCCAAGGAGGACTGGCGTTCGGGCCGGTTCGTCCTTCCGCCGGATGACCCTGACGAGTTCATCCCGCTCCCGACCACGCCGCCCAAGACGGTGAGCTATCCGTAGGCCGTCATTGCGAGGAGCGTAGCGACGAAGCAATCCAGCGGGCGGAGGCGCAGCAGTGGTTTGCTTCGCTTCGCTCGCAATGACGGAGTAAGGCCCGACGAATGACCGAACTCACCTACCAGCGCCTTCCCCTCGCCACCGGAGTCACCCTGAACGTCGCCTCCGCCGGCCCCGACGGAGGCGAGCCGATCATCTTCCTCCACGGCTTCCCGGAATCGCACCGCACCTGGCGCCACCAGCTCGACGGCCTTTCCGACCGCTACCGCGTTCACGCGCCCGACCAGCGCGGCTTCGCGGCGTCCGACAGGCCGGCCGGCGTCGAGAATTACGAGACCGACAGGATCGTCGCCGACCTGATGGCGCTCGCGGACTCGCTGGGCCTCGATCGTTTCACCCTGGCCGGCCACGACTGGGGCGGAGTGGTGGCCTGGACGGCCGCGCTGAGCCATCCCTTCCGGGTCAGGAGGCTGATCATCGTCAACGCCCCCCATCCGCTCGTCTTCCAGAAGAGCGTGATCCACGACGCCGCCCAGCGCGAGGCCTCGCAATATATCAATTTCTTCCGGTCGCCCGCCGCCGAGGCCGCGATCACCGCCGTGGGTCTGGAAGGATTCCTAGACCGGGCGCTGCTCAGCCATGTCGATGCGACCAGGCTGACCGCCGAGGAGCGGCAGCATTATCTCGACGACTGGTCGCAGCCGGGAGTGCTCACCACCATGCTCAACTGGTACCGCGCCTCCAAGCTCGTCGTGCCGGCGCCGGGCGAGGAGGCGAAGGCGCCGCTCTGGACCCACGCGCCCTTCCCGAAGCTCGGGATGCCGGCGCTGGTCGTGTGGGGGCTGAAGGACGTCGCACTGCTCCCGGTCCAGCTCGAGGGTCTGAACGACCTCGTCGACGATCTGCGGCTGGTGACCTCGCCCACGGCGAGCCACTTCATCACCTGGGAGGAGCCGGGGACGGTGACGAGCGCGATCAGGGATTTCATGGCGGAGACCGGCGCTTGATCCTGCCCGGGCCTGCCTCCTGGGGAGGGATGAAAAAGCCCCGGCGCTTTCACGCCGGGGCCGAGTCTCCCTGGGGACGGGGAACCGGAAGTCAGGCGAGGCGGCCGACCATCTGGATCGGCTGCGCCATGTTGAAATAATTGGGGGAGGTGGCCATCACCGCCTGGTGGATGTCCTCGAACTGGTCGCGGGTGCCGTCGCCTTCGAGGAAGACGGTGTAGGTGATCCGGCGGTATCCGGGCGGCACGGTCTCGTCGATGCCGAGGAAGCCGCGCAGGTCGATCTCGCCTTCCGTCTCGATCCGGCATGAATCGAGCGTGATTCCGCGCACCGAGGCCTGGGCGACGTAGCCCACCGTCATGCAGGCGTTGACCGCGGAGATGAGCAGCTCCTGCGGGTTGGGCGCGGCGTCGGTGCCGAGCAGCTCGTGCGGCTCGTCGGCGGCGATGGTGAAGCTGCGCGGGATGATCTTGCCGGCGAGCGTGTAGGATTCGACCGTCGATTCCGACCTGGCCTGACCCTTCCATTCCGTCCGTACCCGGAACGCCACCTGGCCGAGCGCGGGGTCCTGCCCGACGGCGGCGACGGTATCGTCGAGCGCCGCAAGATCG
>DATHBY010000301.1:0-16330 GCA_035295885.1 Allosphingosinicella sp. | reverse complement strand
CATGGGTTTCGCCGAGGCCGGGTACCGGCCTCCCGGGGGTGGTCTCGATGCCGAGCGCCGTCTCCTCGGCGAAATAGCGGCCGAAGGCGGAATGGACGCAGCCGCTCCCGACCTCATCGGCGCCGAGCAGGATGTTGTGGGTGCCGCCGCTGCCGCGTCCGGAGGCGCAGGCCAAGGCGGCATATTCGAGGTCGGTGCCCGACGGGGCGAAGACGATGTCGACCTCGCCGGCGACCGCATAAGCGCTGCGGATCCGGTCGCGCAGCCGTTCGAGGCGCCGGGCATAGCCCGCTCCGGAGAGGTCCGGCCCCAGCTCCGCCAGCAGCGCCTCGACACAGGCGAAGGCATCCGCCGAGATGTCGTTGGCCGTGGACGAGGCGTAAGCGAGCACCTCACTCGGGCGCGGCGCCGAATGGTAGCGGTTGAGGCCGGTCTCGGGGCTAAGCACGATTCGCTCGTCGCCGCCGGTGCTCATCAGCCGGGTCGAGTCGTCTCGGGCGGGGGGTGGGGCGGTCACAGGGTTACGCTCTTGGCCTTCGCTGGCGGCGGCACTATGTCCGCCGCGCCCCTCCCTGAAAGGCCAAGTCCCGCGTGTCAAACATCCGCCCGCTCGCCATCCCGCCCGAAGCCAGGGAGCGGCTGCGCATCATGTTCATCGCCAAGCACGCTTTGTGGGAGGGCGGGCTCCACCCGGAAGACGGCAATCACGCCCTCTACCATGTCGAGGTGCGCGAGATATTGAAGGGCCTCGGGCTCAACCTCGATCTGGCCGACAAGTACGAGGCCCTTTTCGACAAGCCCGGCGTCGACTTCGTTTTTCCTTTGCTCAACCGCGGCGGCTTCCTCAACAGCGAGATGATGCTGCCCCTGCTGTGCACCCGGCACGGCATCCCCTTCCTCGGAGCGAGCCCGATCCTTCGCGGCATGTCCGACGACAAGCACCTCACCAAGATGGCTGCGGCGGCGCGCGGAATCCCGACCGCGCCCTGGGCGATCTACCGGCGCGGCGCTCCGGTCGAGCGGGCTCGCTGCCCCGAAGGCGAGCGGATGGTGATCAAGCCCAACGCCTCGTCGGCGAGCTGGGGGGTTCAGGACGCCCGCGACTGGGCCGGGGTCGAGGCGGCGATCGCCGCCATCCACTCGGAAGGCCATGACGCGATCGTCGAGCCCTTCCTCAACGGCAGCGACGTCGAGGTGCCGGTGATCACGATCGGCGGCGAGCCGCTGATCATGCCGATGATGCTGTTCGAGCAGGCCGACCCCTCGCACCTTCGGACCTATTACGAGAAGCGCGACCTCGTCGACCGGAGCCAGAAATACCAATTGGTCGAGTTCGACGACGAGGAATGGATGCCGGTGATCGCCGATTATACCCGCCGGATCGCCGAAGAATTCCGGCCCTTCGACTACGGCCGCTATGAATTCCGCTTCGACCGGGAGGGCGGGAAAGTCCAGTTCCTCGAGGTCAATCTGAACGCCAATCTGTGGTCCCAGAAGGTCTATGGGCGGTCGGCGGCTCTGGCGGGCCTAAGCCAGGAGCAGCTCATAGAGACGATCCTGGCGGAGAGCTTGAGGCGGCACGGGCTGCTGGGCTGATCGGGCGGCGCGCCGCGTCGCCCCTCCCTCCCGTCATTGCGAGCGAAGCGAAGCAATCCAGAACCGCGTTCGTCGCGGGCGCCGGGCTGGATTGCTTCGTCGCTTCGCTCCTCGCATGACGGACGGCGTCGCCATATTGGGGTGGTTGAGCCGGCCCGCGCGAGCCGTTAAGCGGGCGCCAGCAAAGGATTGAGAATGGCCGAGTTCACCCTTCCCAAGAACAGCGTCATCAAGGGCAAGGGGCGTTCGTTCACCGACCCCGCCGGCCCGGGTCGGACCCGGAAGTTCAAGATCTACCGCTACGATCCCGACTTGGGCGAGAACCCCCGCTACGACACCTACGAGCTCAATCTCGACGCGACCGGGCCGATGGTGCTCGACGCTTTGCTCAGGATCAAGAACGACATCGATCCGACCCTGACCTTCCGCCGCTCCTGCCGCGAGGGGATTTGCGGGTCCTGCTCGATGAACATGAACGGCCGCAACGGCCTCGCCTGCACGACCGCGATCGAGGATTACAAGGGCGACATCCGGATCACTCCGCTTCCGCACATGGACGTGATCAAGGACCTGGTGCCGGACTTCACCCACTTCTTCGCCCAATATGCGGCGATCGAGCCCTGGCTGAAGACGAAGACTCCGGACCCGTCCGGCAAGGAGAGGCTCCAGTCGCCCGAGGACCGCGCCAGACTGGACGGCCTCTACGAGTGCATCCTTTGCGCCTGCTGCTCCTCCTCCTGCCCGAGCTATTGGTGGAATTCGGACAAGTTCCTCGGCCCCGCCATCCTCCTCCAGGCGTACCGGTGGCTCGCCGACAGCCGGGACGAGATGACGGGCGAGCGGCTCGACGAGCTCGAGGACCCGTTCCGCCTCTACCGCTGCCACACGATCATGAACTGCGCCAACGTCTGCCCCAAGGGCCTCAATCCGGCCAAGGCGATCGCCGAGACCAAGAAATTGCTGGTGGAGCGCGCGGTTTGATCTGTCCGTCGCCCCAGCGCAGGCTGGGGCCCCAGCGAGTCCCGGCTCCGCGCTTTTCATCCCCTGGGGCCCCAGCCTGCGCCGGGGGGACGAGATGACCGGGCGCCGCCTCCATCCGCTCATCCGCCACGAGCCCGATCCCGGCCATCCCGGCTGGTGGACCTGGGACCTCGAGAGCGACGACACGCGCTTCAACGCGACCCTCGGCAAGCTGCTCGTCCGCTGCGAAGGGGAGGGGAAGGCGCGCTGCCGGATGTTCGCGGACGTCGCCCAGAGCAACCTCGGCAACATCGTCCACGGCGGGGCGATCCTGACCTTCATCGACATGGCGATGTTCGCCGGCGGCTATGCCGCGGGCGCGAGCCTGGGGCCTTCGGTGACTCTCGACCTGTCGGCGCAATTCCTCTCCGGAGCCAAGCTCGCCCTGCCGCTCGACTGCTCGGTCGAGCTGCTTCGCGAGAGCAAGCGGCTGGCGGTGATGCGCGGCCTCGTCGAGCAGGAGGGGGAGATCGTCGCCTCCTGGTCGGGGACGTTGAGGAAGCTGTCGCGATGAGCGAGGTCGCCGGACGCTACCGGGCGCTGGTCGGCGCCGGGGAGCTTCGGCCGGATCCTGACCAGGAGCGCGCGGTGGCGGTGCTCGACCGGATCGCCGCGGAGCTTGCGCCCGCACCGAAAAGGACGCCCTGGGCGCGATTGTTCGGCAAGCGGCCGCCGCCGGTGCGCGGCGCCTATCTGTGGGGCGGGGTCGGACGGGGCAAGTCGATGCTGATGGACCTCGCCTTCGGGGCGATTCCGGCGGAGCTCAAGCGGCGGGTCCATTTCCACGAATTCATGCTGGAGGTGCACGACCGGCTCCGGGCCGAGCGGGCGAAGGAGGAGGGCGACCCGATCCCGCCGCTGGCGCGGGCGATCGCGGCGGAGGCGCGCCTCCTCGCCTTCGACGAGATGGTGATCAACAACGCCGCCGACGCCATGATCCTGTCGCGGCTGTTCGGGCAGCTGCTGGAGAACGGGGTGACCGTCGTCACCACCTCGAACCGGCCGCCGGGCGACCTCTACCTGGGCGGCCTCAACCGTGAGCTCTTCCTGCCCTTCATCGACCTGATCGAACGCGAGCTCGACGTGGTGCCGCTCAACGGGCCGAGGGACTACAGGCTCGAGCGGCTCGGCGGCTTCCCGACCTGGTACGTGCCGAACGGGCCGGAGGCGACCCGCGCGCTCAGCGAAGCCTTCTTCCGGCTCACCGACTTTTCCGTCGAGGACCGGACCAAGGTGCCGAGCGAGGATATCCCGGTGCAGGGCGGCCGAACGCTGCACGTGCCCAAAAGCCTCAAGGGAGTCGCGGTCTTCTCGTTCAAGAGGCTGTGCGGGGAGGCGCGCGGGGCGGCCGACTATCTCGCCATCGCCCGCCGCTACCACACGGTCATTCTCGTCGGAATCCCGGTCATGGGGCCGGACAGGCGCAACGAGGCGGCGCGCTTCGTCGCCCTGATCGACGCCCTCTACGAGCATAAGGTGAAGCTTCTTGCTGCCGCCGACGCGCCGCCGGACGGGCTCTACCCGGCCGGGGACGGCGCCTTCGAGTTCCAGCGCACCGTGTCGCGGCTGATCGAGATGCAGTCCCAGGCGTATCTCGCGGCGGGGCATGGGGGAGAGGGGTGAGGCGAGACTCCCCTCCCTGGAAGGGAGGGGCGGGGGTGGGTAGGCGAGCGCAGCGGAGAGTCCAGCAGTTGACCGCCGCGTGAAGCCGGTCCAGCTTCCGGGCCTCCATAGAAGCGGAAGTCCCCCCAATGCGCATTGCCGCCGCCCTTGCCCTCGGTCTCCTCTCCTCCGCCGCCTTCGCCGCCGAGCCGTCGCCCGACAGGTGGCACTCCAAGGCCCGCGAGATATTCGCCCGCTCGATCGAGATTCCCACCGTCCCCGGCCGCGGCCAGATGCCGGCTCAGGCGCGCTACCTCGCCGACCAGTTCAGGGCCGGCGGCTTCCCGGAGAGCGACATCAGGATCATGCCCTACCAGGCGCGGCCGGGCGACGACACGGTGGCTTTGATCGTTCGCTGGCGCTCCCCCAGGCCTTCCGGAAAGAAGCCGATCCTGCTCATGGCGCATATGGACGTGGTCGAGGCGCTCGCCGCCGACTGGTCGTCCGATCCGTTCAAGTTCCGCGAGGAAGGCGGCTATTTCTACGGCCGGGGCGCGATGGACAACAAAGCGGGCATGGTGGCCGTTACCACCGCCTTGCTTCGCCTCCGCTCCGAAGGTTTCAGGCCGACCCGGGACCTGATCGTCTTCTTCACCGGCGACGAGGAGACGGAAGGGAAGGGCGCCGCGCTCGGGGCGAAAGAATGGCGGGAGTGGACCGATGCCGAGTTCGCGCTCAACTCCGATGCCGGCGGCGGCGCCTTCACCGCCGACGGACGCTCGCTCGGCTTCGGGATCCAGACGGCGGAGAAGACCTATCAGAGCTTCACCTTCTCGGCGAAGAACAAAGGCGGTCACAGCTCGAAGCCCCGCCCCGACAATGCCATTTACGACCTCGCCGGGGCCTTGAAGCGGCTCGAGGCGCACCGGTTCACGCCGATGCTGAACGAGACGACGCGCGCCTATTTCACGGAGCGCGCGAAAATGGAGAAGGGGCCGCTCGGCGAGGCCATGCGCCGCTGGATGGCCGATCCGAAGGACGGAGCGGCCGCCGACGCGATCGAGGCGAGCGAGCTCGAGGTCGGCATGACCCGGACCCGCTGCGTCGCCACCCGGCTCGAGGGCGGCCATGCCGACAACGCGCTGCCTCAGCTCGCCCGGGCCGCGATCAACTGCCGGATCATGCCCGGGGTCGACCCGAAGGAGGTGGAGGCCGAGCTGAAGCGGGTCGCCGGCTCCGGAGTCGAGGTCGCGGTGAGCGATCCGGGCGTGCCCACGCCGGCCTCGCCGCTTCGAGCCGACGTGGTCCGGGCCTATACCGACGCGGTCCGCAAGCGCCATCCCGGCGCGGCGATCATCCCCAGCATGTCGACCGGAGCGACGGACGGGCTCTACTTCCGGGCGGCGGGAATCCCGGTCTACGGAGTCGACGGCAGCTGGGGAGTCTCCCCCGACGACGAGCGCGCCCACGGCCGCGACGAAAGGCTTCCCGTCAAGGCGCTGTACGACGACGTCGACCATTGGGTGGACATGCTGAAGTCGCTGGCGGGGAAGTGACGGGCTGAAAAGCCCGTCATTGCGAGGAGCGTAGCGACGAGGCAATCCAGGGGCGGATGCGCCGCGCTGGATTGCTTCGCTTCGCTCGCAACGACGGCCCCGCGTCTACCCCATCGCCCGAGCGAGGCGCTGGCCCCGGCCGGTGAGGCCGTAGAGGGGCTTGGGCGGGAAAGCGTCCTCGAGGCGGCGTTCGGCAAGCCCCACCTCCAGCAATTGCTTGAGGCCCAGCGAGAGGGAGCGGGGGCTGATCGGGCTCAGCTGTGCCTCCAGCCAGGAGAATTGCGCCCAGCGCCGGTCGAGCCGGGCGACCAGAGGCAGCGACCAGCGGCCGAGACGGCCGTGATCGAGGCCGAGCCGCTGCCGCTCCTCCATCACCCGCTCGCACCAGGCGGCCACCGGGCAGCCGGCCTCGGTCAGCACATATTCGGGGCGCAGCGGGTGGCCGTGGCCGGGGTTGCGCATCAGCCAGCCATTGCCGAGCAGTTGGCCGAGCACTCCGGAGAGCATCGAGCGGGAGATGCCGAGGCGGCCGACCAAAGCCGCCGAGCGCACCCCGTCCTCGCGGCTCGCCAGGGCGAGCAGCGGTACGAACCAGCGGCTGCCGACCAGCCAGCGAAGGTCGTCCTCGGGGATCATGGCTTGACCGTAGCCAACTAAAACCATAGGAGCTATAAAAATAGTACACAGGCAGGAGAAACCTTATGGCTCTTGGCTTCGACGGCGGGCTGACCTGCGCGATGGGAGTAAGCGACCTCGACCGCTCCATCGCCTGGTATCGCGATACGCTCGGCTTCGAGCTGCTCTACCGGCTCGAGGACAATGCCTGGTGCGAGCTGAAGACCGGGGTGGAGCGGGTCAATCTCGGCCTCTCCCAGGTCGAGGAAGCGGGCGGCAAGGGCGGAGCGACCCTCACTTTCGGAGTCCAGGACATCGAGGCTGCCAGGGCCGAGCTCGATTCCCGCGGAGTCCGCCAGGACGGTCCGATCCGGGACATTCCGGGCCTCGTCCGGCTCCTCACCTTCTACGATCCGGACGACAACGCGCTGATGCTGTACCAGGATCTGCAGGGGGCATAGCCCGTCCTTGCGAGCGAAGCGAAGCAATCCAGCGCTGCGTCGGTGACGTGCGCCGCGGCTGGATTGCTTCGTCGCTGAGCTCCTCGCAATGACGGGACCGCGAAGGTGCCATTCACCGGATTGCGATTATCAGCAAGGCCGTCCAAGCTGTCGCCCATGAAGCAGCCCGCCGTCTACATCATGGCCAATTTTCGCAACGGAACGATCTATACGGGCGTCACTTCGGACCTCCCCAAACGCGTGTGGCAGCATAAGAACGGCACCACAGGCTTCACCGCCCGCTACGGCTGTAAGCTTCTGGTCTGGTACGAGCTTCATGGCGAGATGGTGCCGGCTATCGAACGCGAGAAGCAACTCAAGGGGCGGATCGCGCCGACGCAAGCTCGCCTTGATCGAGGCGCTGAATCCTGAGTGGCAGGACCTCTACGAGAGCATCATCTGGTGACCGCCCCGTCATTGCGAGCGTAGCGAAGCAATCCAGCATGGCGTCCGTGACTTGCCCCCGTAGCTGGATTGCTTCGTCGCTTCGCTCCTCGCAATGACGGCACGCGACCGGTTGCCCCCTCCCGCCTTCGGGTCTAAGCGGGCGCCACATTGGCGGTGTCCTGCCGCCGGCCCTGCTTTGACTGAAAGAGAAAGGCTGGAGCAGCCCTTATGGCTCGCACGAAAATCGCGCTCATCGGCGCCGGAATGATCGGCGGAACCTTGGCCCACCTCGCGGCGATCCGCGAAATGGGCGACATCGTCCTCGTCGACGTGGCCGAGGGCGTTCCGCAGGGCAAGGCGCTCGACCTCGCCCAGGCCGGGCCGGTCGAGGGCTTCGATGCCCTCCTCACCGGCACCCAGGATTATGCAGATATCAAGGGGGCGGACGTCTGCATCGTCACCGCCGGGGTCGCCCGCAAGCCGGGGATGAGCCGGGACGATCTGCTCGGCATCAACCTCAAGGTGATGAAGGCCGTGGGCGAGGGCATAAAGGCTCACGCTCCGGACAGCTTCGTCATCTGCGTGACCAACCCGCTCGACGCGATGGTCTGGGCGCTCCGCGAATTTTCCGGGCTCCCGCACGAGCGCGTCGTCGGAATGGCCGGAGTGCTCGACTCCGCGCGCTTCCGCCACTTCCTCGCCGAGGAGTTCAAGGTCTCGGTGGAGGACGTCACCGCCTTCGTCCTTGGGGGCCATGGCGACACGATGGTGCCGGTGCCGGCTTATTCTGCGGTCGCCGGCATCCCCGTCCCCGACCTGATCAGGATGGGCTGGTCGACGCAGGAGCGGATCGATTCGATCGTCCAGCGCACTCGTTCGGGCGGCGGCGAGATCGTCGCTTTGCTTAAGACGGGTTCGGCCTTCTACGCGCCGGCCACCTCGGCGCTTGCGATGGCGGAGAGCTACCTCAAGGACAAGAAACGCCTGCTTCCGGCCGCCGCCTATCTGCAGGGCCAGTACGGCGTGAACGACCTCTACGTCGGGGTGCCGGTGGTGATCGGCGCCGGCGGAGTCGAGCGGATCGTCGAGATCGAGCTGGACGAGAGCGCGAAGGCCAATTTCCAGGTCTCGGTCGACGCGGTGAAGGAGTTGCTCGACGCCTGCCGGAAGATCGACGGCTCGCTCGCCTGAGACTTCGAAAACTGGTAGAACCGAAGCGCGATGGCGGAACGAGAACATATCACCGAACTCAGGCGCGCCGCTCCCGGCTACGAGGCCGATTACGCCGCGTGGCTGGACCATCAGGTCGCGCTTCTGAAGGCGGATCGCTGGAGCGAGGTCGACAAGGACAATCTCATCGATGAGGTGGAGAGCTTGGGACGATCGGAATTCAGGGGTTTCGTGCGAGCCTTCGAGATCGTCATCGCCCACATGCTCAAATGGGATTTCCAGCCCGAGCGGCGGTCGAACAGCTGGATCGCCTCCATCGTTGAGCACCGGGAGCGAATCGAACAGGAGCTCGAAGACAGTCCGAGCTACAGGGCCCGGACCGGAGAGGCGTTGCGCCGGGCCTGGCGTCCGGCGCGCGCGCTCGCCGCGAACGAAATCAATCTGCCTTTGAAGCAGCTGCCGGCGGAGCTGCCTTATTCTTTCGAAGATGTCATGAACCGAGAGCACGAGCTCGGCGCCTAGTGCGCTCAACCTCCCGAAAAAGAAGCGCATCGTCCATGTCCAGCCTCGTCAGCTCTCGGACCGAAATCCTGAACCCTGTCCCGGGAACCGCTCGTCCGGGAGAGGGGGAAAGCCGCCGATGATCCTCGTCGCGCTCTTCGCCGCCGCCGCCGCCGCGCCGCCGCCCGGGCGGCCGATGCTCGACGCCTTCAAGGCCGCCTGCTCGCGCATCGGAGACGATATCGAGCCGGTGAAGGCGGACGCCGTGCGTGCGGGATGGACCGCCATGGCCGAGGACGCCGACCCGCGGGTGGCCCGGCTCGTCAAGCTGGGGCGGGAGGCTGTCGAAAAGGACGGCACGTCCACCGGCGCCACCTTCCGCCGCAAGTCGGGCAGGCACGACATCTTCCTGATCGTTTCGCGCTATCAGGACAAGACCGGCCTCTGGGGCTCGGGCTGCCGCCTCTATCATTTCGAGGCGACCGTTCCGCTCGGCCCCAAGCTCCTGAAGGCCTGGATGGGCAGGCCGCCTACCGGGGTCGAGGAGCCCGCGCCCGGTCTCGTAAAGCGCCTTTGGGAGCCGTCCGGCTGGGGCAAAGGGATCACGCTCGAAGTCAGCCACGTTCCCCAGCAGCATCCGCTCGGAGAGCGTTTCGGCCTCAGCGGCAACATCCTTACCGCCCAGGCCATCGGAGGCTTTTGAATGTCGATCCTCGTCAACAGCTCGACCAAGGTCATCACCCAGGGGATGACCGGCGAGACCGGCACCTTCCATACCGAGCAGGCGCTCGCCTACGGCACCAGGATGGTGGCCGGGGTGACTCCCGGCAAAGGCGGGCAGACCCATCTCGGGCTTCCGGTCTACGATACGGTGCGGCAGGCGGCGGACGAGACCGGCGCCGACGCCAGCGTCGTCTACGTGCCGCCGCCCTTCGCAGCGGATTCGATCCTCGAGGCGATCGACGCGGAGGTGCCGCTGATCGTGTGCATCACCGAAGGCATTCCGGTGCTCGACATGGTCAGGGTGAAGCGGGCGCTTTCGGGCTCTAAATCGCGCCTGATCGGGCCGAACTGCCCGGGTGTCCTCACTCCTGACGAATGCAAGATCGGGATCATGCCCGGGAGCATCTTCCGCAAGGGCTCGGTCGGAGTGGTCAGCCGCTCGGGCACGCTCACCTACGAGGCGGTGTTCCAGACCTCGAATGCGGGGCTGGGGCAGTCGACCGCGGTCGGGATCGGCGGCGATCCGGTCAACGGCACCAGCTTCGTCGACGTGCTCGAGCTGTTCCTCGCCGATCCCGAAACCCGGTCGATCATCATGATCGGCGAGATCGGCGGCTCGGCGGAGGAGGATGCGGCGCAATTCCTCAAGGACGAGGCCAAAGCGGGCCGCGGCAAGCCGACCGTCGGCTTCATCGCCGGCCGAACCGCGCCCCCCGGACGGCGAATGGGGCACGCAGGCGCCATCGTCGCCGGCGGCAAGGGCGGCGCCGACGACAAGATCGCGGCGATGGAGGCGGCTGGAATTACGGTATCGCCGAGCCCATCTGAGCTTGGATCGACCCTCGCCGCGCTTTTGAAGGGCTGAGGCGAGGCGTTCGCACTGAGTTCGTCACCCCGGACTTGATCCGGGGTCCACCTTCTTCCTACGGGCTTCGGCAGGGAAGGGAAGGTGGATGCCGGATCAAGTCCGGCATGACGGAAATGGATAGGTCAGGGGTGCGGCGCGTTCTCCCTGCAGTCAGTTGAGAAGGCTTGGACTTGGACAGCATCGGCAGCGAACGCGAGGAGGGCCCGAGCTGGGCGCGCGCCAACTGGCCCGTGGCCGAGCTCGACGAGCTCAATTCGGGCCTCGACCCGACCTCGATGACGATCGAGAAGGTCGCGGCGAAGGCGAAGGCCGCCGCGCTCGCCGAGGGCAAGCCCGCCGCGGACGTCGAGCAGGCCGCCAACGATTCGATCTGCGCGATGATGCTGATCCGCACCTACCGGGTGCGCGGCCACCTCGCCGCCAATCTCGATCCGCTGGGGCTCGCCAAGCGCGACATGCCCGAAGATTTGACGCCCGAATATCACGGCTTCACCGGCGCTGGGCTCGACCGGCCGGTCTGGCTCGGCGGAGCGCTCGGCCTGAAGCAGGGGACGGTTCGGGAGGTCGTCGAGATCCTCAGGCGCAATTATTGCGGCAATGTCGGCCTCGAATATATGCATATCAACGACGTCGCCGAGCGCCGCTTCCTCCAGGAGCGGCTGGAGGGGCGGGACGCCGAGATACGCTTCACCCCCGAGGGCAAGCAGTCGATCCTCCAGAAAGTGATCGAGGCCGAGCAGTGGGAGAAGTTCCTCGCCCGCAAATATGTCGGCACCAAGCGGTTCGGCCTCGACGGCGGCGAGTCCATGGTTCCGGCGCTCGAGGCCGTGATCAAATATGGCGGCCAGTACGGGGTTCGCGAGATCGTGTTCGGGATGGCGCATCGCGGCCGCCTCAACGTCCTCGCCAACGTCATGGCCAAGCCCTACCGGGCGATCTTCAGCGAGTTCGCCGGCGGCTCGGCCAATCCCGAGGACGTCGGCGGCTCCGGGGACGTCAAATACCATCTCGGGACCTCCTCGGACCGCGAGTTCGACGGAATCCGGGTCCACATGTCGCTGGTCCCCAACCCGAGCCACCTCGAAGCGGTCGATCCGGTCGTGCTCGGCAAGGTCCGGGCGCTCCAGGTCGGCCGCGGCGGAAGCGAGGCGGTGGGCGAGGTGCTTCCGGGTCTCCTCCACGGCGACGCCGCCTTCGCCGGGCAGGGCATCGTCGCCGAGTGCTTCGGCTTCTCGGGCATCCCCGGCTACGGCACGGGCGGTACCATCCACTTCGTGATCAATAACCAGGTGGGTTTCACGACCAGCCCGCAATTCGCCAGATCGTCTCCCTACCCGTCCGACATCGCCAAGTCGGTCCAGGCGCCGATCCTGCACGTCAACGGCGACGATCCCGAAGCCGTGACCTTCGCCTGCAAGCTCGCCATCGAATATCGCCAGAAATTCCACCGCGACATCGTCATCGACATGTGGTGCTACCGCCGCTTCGGCCACAACGAGGGCGACGAGCCGAGCTTCACCCAGCCGCTGATGTATGCCGAGATCCGCAAGCACCCGCCGGTCTCCGAGCTGTACGGGGCCCGCCTTCGGCAGGAGGGGGTGATCGACGCCTCCTGGGCGGAGGCGCGGGTGAGCGAGTTCACCGAACTGCTCGAGACCGAGTTCGAGGCGGCCAAATCCTACCTGCCCAACAAGGCGGACTGGTTCGAGGGCCGCTGGTCCGGCCTCGGCCGGCCCGACACTCCGGAGACCGAGCGCCGCAACGTCTCGACCAGCGTCGAGGAATCCACCCTGCATGAGGTGGGTGCAATACTGACCACCGTCCCGGACGGCCTCACCGTCCACAAGACGCTCGAGCGGATCATCGGCGCCAAGCGCGAGATGTTCGCGAGCGGCGACGGCTTCGACTGGGCGACGGCCGAGGCGCTCGCCTTCGGCACCCTGCTTCGGGAAGGCTGCGGAGTCCGCCTGTCCGGCCAGGACAGCGCCCGCGGCACCTTCAGCCACCGCCATGCCGCCTGGGTCGACCAGACGGACGGGCACAAATATATCCCGCTCTGCCGCGTCGGAGGCGCCCGCTTCGAGGTCCGGGATTCGCCGCTCTCCGAATTCGGAGTGCTCGGCTACGAATATGGCTTCTCGATCGCCGACCCGCGCACCCTGGTGCTTTGGGAGGCCCAGTTCGGCGACTTCGCCAACGGCGCCCAGGTCATCATCGACCAGTTCATCGCCGCCGGGGAGGCCAAGTGGCTCCGGGCCAGCGGCCTCGTCATGCTTCTTCCGCACGGCTATGAGGGCCAGGGCCCGGAGCACAGCTCGGCCCGGCCGGAACGCTTCCTTCAGCTGTGCGGCGAGGACAATATCCAGGTCGCCTATTGCACGACCCCGGCCAATTATTTCCACCTGCTCAGGCGCCAGATGCACCGCGATTTCCGCAAGCCGCTGATCGTCATGACGCCCAAGTCGCTGCTTCGCCACAAGCAGGCGGTCTCCGCGCTCGCCGACTTTACCGGCGACAGCCATTTCAAGCGGATGCTCTCCGACCTCGGCGGCCCGGCCGACGGGCAAGTGAAGCGCCTCATATTGTGCACAGGCAAGGTCGCCTACGAACTGATGGAGGCGCGCGACAAGGCCGGCGACGCCCACAGCTCGATCGTCAGGCTCGAGCAGCTTTATCCCTTCCCCTCCGAGCCTTTGACGACCCGCCTCAAGCGCATGACCGCGCTCGAGGAGGTGGTGTGGGCTCAGGAAGAGCCGCAGAACCAGGGCTATTGGAACTTCCTCGACTGGCGGATCGAGCGCTGCCTCGAGGAAGCGGGCGTGAAACCGCGCCGGGCGCTCTATGCGGGCCGTCCGGCCTCGGCGTCGCCGGCCACCGGCCTCGCCAAGCGCCACGCCGCCGAGCAGGCGGCCTTGATCGCCGACGCGCTTGGCCATAGCACCCACGCGCCGGCGCAGCGCAAGGCCGGATAAAGGAACGAAATGGCGACCGAAGTCAAAGTCCCGACACTGGGGGAATCGATCACCGAGGCGACCTTGGGCCAGTGGCTCAAGATGCCCGGCGACGCGGTCAAGGCCGACGAGCCCCTGGCCAGCCTCGAGACCGACAAGGTCGCCATCGAGGTGCCCTCGCCGGTCGACGGGGTGATGGGCGACCAGCTCGTCGCGGTCGGCGACACGGTCGCGGTCGGAGCCGCCATCGCCCGGATCGAGAGCGGCTCGGGAATGCCGGCCACGCCCCGGTCGGAGCAGGCGACACCAGCCGCAGTCCCGGTCAATCCCGAGGGCGCGGGCGAGAATGTGGAGCTTCGCGGCGGCGAAGCCGACGAAGATGACGGCCACAACCTCACCTTGTCGCCCGCCGTCCGCAGGATCGTGCTCGAGCATCATCTCGATCCCTCGAAGATCAAGGGCACGGGCAAGGACGGGCGGCTGACCAAGGACGACGTCCTAGCCGCCGCGGCGAAGGCGAAGGAAGCCGCGCCCGCGCCGGCTCCCCCGCCAGCGCCCGCCGCCGCCGCTCCGCCGCCTGCGCCCGCGGTGCGCGCCGCTTCAGGCGAGCGCCGCGAGGAAAGGGTGCGGATGACTCGCCTTCGGCAGACCGTCGCCCGGCGGCTCAAGGAAGCGCAGAACACCGCTGCTTTGCTCACCACCTTCAACGACGTGGACATGACGGCGGTGATGGAGGCGAGGAGCCGCTACAAGGACCTGTTTGAGAAGAAGCACGGGATCCGCCTCGGCTTCATGAGCTTCTTCGTGAAGGCCGCGGTGCTCGCGGCCCGCGACGTCCCCTCGGTCAACGCCTACATAGAAGGCGAGGAGATCGTCTATCACGACTATGTGGATGTCTCGGTCGCGGTGTCGGCGCCGAACGGCCTCGTCGTCCCGGTTATCCGCGACGCCCAGGCGCTGAGCTTCGCCGAGGTCGAGAAGACGATCGCCGACTTCGGCAAGCGGGCCAAGGAAGGCTCGCTGACCATGGCCGACATGGAAGGCGGCACCTTCACCATCTCCAACGGCGGCGTGTTCGGCTCGCTCCTCTCCACTCCGATCATCAACCCGCCCCAGTCGGCGGTGCTCGGAATGCACCGCATCGAGGAGCGGCCCGTGGTCCGCGACGGCCAGGTCGTGGTGCGTCCGATGATGTATCTGGCGCTGAGCTACGACCACCGCCTGGTCGACGGCCGCGAGGCGGTCACCTTCCTGGTGCGGATGAAGGAAGCGCTGGAAGACCCGACGCGATTGCTCATCGATCTCTAACGTCACCCCAGCGAAGGCTGGGGTCCATTCTGAATCGGTATGGATGCCAGCCTTCGCTGGTATGACGAGCAAGGAAGAAGTGAATGTCAGAGACCAATTTCGACGTCATCGTCATCGGAGCCGGGCCCGGGGGCTACGTGGCCGCGATCCGCGCCGCGCAGCTCGGGTTGAAGACGGCCTGCGTCGAGAGCCGCGAGACGCTCGGCGGCACCTGCCTCAACGTCGGCTGCATCCCGTCCAAGGCTTTGCTCCACGCCTCCGAGCTGTTCGAGGAAGCGGCGCATGGCACCATGGCGAAATGGGGAATCAAGGCGAAGGAGGTCGAGCTCGACCTCGACGCGATGCATGCTGGCCGCAAGGAGGCGGTGAAGGGGCTCACGGGCGGGATCGAGTTCCTGTTCAAGAAGAACAAGATCGCCTGGCTCAAGGGCCACGCGAAGTTCACCGGTCCGAACGCGATCGACGTCGCTGGGACGAGCTATTCCGCGAAGAACATCGTCATCGCCACCGGCTCTTCGGTTACGCCGCTGCCCGGGGTGGAGATCGACCAGGAGCGGATCGTCGATTCCACCGGCGCGCTCGAGCTCGCGAAGGTGCCGGGCCACATGGTCGTGATCGGCGGCGGAGTGATCGGGCTTGAGCTCGGCTCGGTTTGGCGGCGGCTCGGCGCCAGGGTGACGGTAGTCGAATATCTCGACCAGATATTGCCGGGCATGGACGCCGAGGTCCGGAAGGAAGCGGCCAAGATCTTCAAGAAGCAGGGCTTTGAGATCCGCACCTCGACCAAGGTCACCAGTGCCGGCAAGAAGGGGGAGGGCGTCGCCCTCACCGTCGAGCCCGCCCAAGGGGGCGAGGCGCAGACGATCGACGCGGACGTGGTGCTGGTCTCGATCGGGCGGCGCCCCAACACCGACGGGCTCAACCTCGAGGCCGCCGGAATCCAGCTCAACCAGCGCGGCCAGATCGAGGTCGACCACGAATTCCGCACCGGGGTGGAAGGCGTCTACGCGATCGGCGACGTGACCCCGGGGCCGATGCTCGCCCACAAGGCGGAGGATGAGGGCATCGCCGTCGCCGAGATCCTCGCGGGCCAGGTCGGGATCGTCAACCACGAGGTCATTCCCAGCGTCGTCTATACATTCCCGGAGATCGCCTCGGTCGGAAGGACCGAGGAAGAGCTCAAGGAAGCCGGAGTCGAGGTCAAGGCCGGCAAGTTCCCGATGCTGGCCAACAGCCGAGCCAAGACAAACCGCGAGACGGACGGCTTCGTCAAGGTGATCGCCGACGCCCGCACCGACCGGGTCCTAGGAGTCCATATCATCGCCTCCGTCGCCGGAACGATGATCGCCCAGGCCGCCCAGGCGATGGAGTTCGGGGCGACCAGCGAGGACATCGCCTACACCTGCCACGCCCATCCGACCCATTCGGAGGCGATCAAGGAAGCGGCGATGGCGGTGACGGGCAAACCGATCCACGTCTGAGGTCGGTTCCTCCCGCTTGACGTCGAGAGGCGGAGAGCGTCTCTTCCATTCC
>DATHBY010000300.1:0-3154 GCA_035295885.1 Allosphingosinicella sp. | reverse complement strand
CTTCGACCGCGCGGTCGACGTCGGCCCGGGTGATCCGCCCGTCACGGCCGCTGCCTTCGATTCTGGACGGGTCGATATCGTGCTGGAGGAGAGCGCGCTTCACCGCCGGTGAGAGGCGCAGCTCTGGATCGCGCAGCCCCGCTCCGTTCGTGTCGAGCGAAGTCGAGACACCCCGTCGAGCTGAGCCGAGACCATCAGCCTCGGCTTCGCCCGGCACGGTCCCTCGACTTCGCTCGGGGCGAACGGAAGGCGATTCCTGGTCCTGGCCCTCCCCTCCGACAGCGATCCGCCCGAGCACCGCGCCCGGCACGGCCTGCGCGCCCGTGTCGAGGACTATCTCGCGCAGCACCCCGGCGGCGGGCGCCGGCACCTCCATCGCCACCTTGTCGGTCTCGAGCTCTACGAGCGGGTCGTTGACCTCCACGCGGTCGCCGACCTGCTTCAGCCAGGCTCGAACGACCGCCTGCGTCCCCTCCTGCTCCTCCGGGACGAGAACGTCGATCATGTCGGGGAACCCGTGGTTTTTCCGAGCCGCTCCAAAACCATCGTCAAAACCCCACCAGCTCTTCGATCTTCGCCCGGATCCGCTCGACGCTCGGCACCGCCCAGTTGAGCAGCACCGGGTTATGCGGGCTGGGAATGTCCGGCATCGTCACCCTGGCAACCGGAGCGTCGAGGTCGAGAAAGGCCTCGTCCGCAACCACCGCGGCGATCTCGGCGCCGAAGCCGCCGGTGCGCAGATCCTCGTGGACGATCAGGCAGCGGCGGGTGCGCCTCACGCTCTCGAGCACGATCTCGCGGTCCCACGGCATCAGGGTCCTCAGATCGATCACGTCCGCCGACACCTCCTTCGCCGCTTCCTCGCAGCGCGGAACCATGGCTCCCCAGGTGACGATGGTGATCTGGTCGCCCTGGCGCACCTTCTTTGCCCGCCCGAACGGGAGCACGTAGCCGTCGCCCGGATACGGCCGCCGGGCCCAGGCGTCGTCGAGCATCGCCCGATGCTCGAAGAAGATCACCGGGTCGTTGCCGCGCAAGGCGGTGCGCAGGAGCCCGACGGCGTCCTCCGCGTTGGACGGCACCGCCACCTGCCAGCCCGGATTGTGGATGAAGGCGACCTCATTGGTCTGGCTGTGCCAGGGGTCGCCGCACTTGAAGAAGCCGCCCGGGATGCGGAGCACCATCGGCGCGGCGAAGCGATTGTTCGTCCGCCAGCGCATCGTTCCGCAATCGTTGATCTGCTCGGTCGCGGGCTCGGCATATTTGCGGAACTGGATCTCGGGCACCGGCATCAGCCCGGCGATCGCCATCCCGACGGCCCGCCCGATAATGCCTTCCTCGTTGAGGCTGGTATCGAAGACCCGGCCGGCGCCATATTTCTCCTGCAGCCCCAGGGTGACCGCGTGGACTCCCCCCTTCGGCCCGATATCCTCGCCGAACAGGAGCACTCGGGGATTGATCTCGAGCTCGTGGTCGAGCGTCCGGCGGATCGCCGTCACCATGTTGATCCGCTGACCCTCCGGCTTGGGCTCCTCATGGCTTCGCGGCGCTCGATAGCCGTGGGTCCATTGCCCGCCCATCTTCTGCATCTCGCCGTCGAAGAAGACATGGTCGAGCACCCGCTCCGGATCGGAAACGCCCCGCGCCTCGGCGGTCAGGCGCGCAGCCTCGACGTCCGACCCGGCCTGCGCCTCGATCGAATCCCATTCCTCCTCGCCGAGCAGCGAACCGACGAGATGCGCCTTGAGCTTGGGCAGGGGATCGCGGGTCCATTCCTCGCGGAGCAGCTCCTCCCCCTTGTAGGTCTGAGTGTCCTGGAAGCTGTGCCCCTGTAGCCGCGGCACCGTGAGGCGAAGCAGGGCCGGGCCGTTGCCTCCGCGGACATGGGCGACGGCGCGCTCGATCAGCTCCGCCGCCTCCGCCGGCTCGGTGCCGTCGCCGGCGAAGATGGCGAGGTTGCCGAAGCTCGCCAGGTTCCTGGCGATGTCGCCGCCCGGTGTCTGGAAGGTGGAAGGCACCGAGATTCCGAACGCGTTGTCCTCGACGTAGAAGAGCATCGGAAGCTTCTGGGTGGTGGCGATGGTCAGTGCCGACCAGAAGCCGCCGGTCGCGCAGGAGGCGTCGCCGCCCAGCACCACGGCGATCGCTCCGTCATAGGAGCTGTCGCCCAGCTCGTTGCGGTAATATCCGATCGCCTGCGCCCAGCCGGCGGTCGGCGTATATTGCGCGCCCACTCCGCCCGACATCGGCAAGGCCGGCGCCCCGGTGGGGTTCGGATAGTTGAAGACGACTCCGATGTCGCGGCCGTCCGAATATCCGCCTTCCCGGCCCATCCCGGAGCCGAGCGCGTCCTCGACCGGAACTCCGAGCGCCAGCAGAAGCGGCCGCGACCGGTAATAGCCGCAGGTGGCGTCGCGGCGGTGGGTGAGCCGGCTTCCGAGCATCGCCTGGGCCATGTCGTGGCCGCGGGCGCTGAACTGGTAGAGGACCTTGCGCTCCGGGACGAGCCGCTCCTCCTCGAGCTTGTCCATCGCCCGGCTGAGCAGCACGAGATAGGCGATGCGCCGCCAGTCGTAGCCGGCATGTGGCGATTCGTGGCGGCTCCTGGCGATTTCGGCGCTTTCAGCCATCCATCTTCTCCACGACCGCCGCGGCGAAAATATCGACATTTTCGTCAGAGAGACCGACGACGTTGAAGCGCCCCGAATTCGCCATGTAGATGCCCTTCTCCTCGCGCAGCTCGAGCACCTGGGCCTGCGTCAGCGGCAACATCGAGAACATTCCGTTCTGATCGTCGATGAAACGCAGCCGCTCGTCATAGGCCGCAAGCCTTGCCCGCAAGCTTCTGATTCTGGAGCACATTTCCTTGAGCTCCGAATTCCAGTCGGAGCGAAGCTCCGGATCCTCGAGCACGATGTGGACGATCGCCGCGCCGTGATCGGGCGGCATCGACCACATGGTGCGCGAGAGCTGGAGCAGGTTGCCGTGGACGATCTGCGCCGCCTTCGCGCTCGCCGCCTTGACGAAGAGGTTGCCGACCCGCTCGCGATAGACTCCGAAATTCTTGTCGCAGCTCTGGGCGACGATCGCCTGCTCCGCCTTCGCGACGACGAGGCGCGCTCCCGCCGCGTCGGGCTCGAGGCCGTGGCCGAGC
>DATHBY010000299.1:0-7137 GCA_035295885.1 Allosphingosinicella sp. | reverse complement strand
GCGATGCCGGATCGAACAACGTCTACGACGTCGTCGTCTCCGCGAGCGACGGCACATTCACCGACACCAGCGCCCTCGCGGTCAGGGTCTTCAACGTCAACGAAGGGGTCACGATCACTTCGAACGGCGGCGGCGCCGGCGCCGCCATTGCGGTGGCCGAGAACGGCACCGGGGTTACGACGGTCGCGGCCGTGGATGCCGACGGCGGGGCGGTGACCTATGCGATCGCCGGCGGAGCCGACTCGGCCCGCTTCACGATCGATGCGAGCACGGGCGCGCTGGCCTTCGTCACCGCGCCCGATTTCGAGGCGCCGTCCGATGCCGACGGGGACAATGTCTACGACGTCATCGTCTCGGCGGGCGACGGCAGCTTCACGGACAGCCAGGCGCTCGCAGTCACCGTCGGCAATGTCGACGAAGGCGTCACCATCAATTCGAACGGCGGCGGCGCCAGCGCCACGGTCGCGGTGGCCGAGAACGGCACGGCGGTGCTGACGGTCAGCGCCAGCGACGCCGACGGCGGGCCGGTCACCTACGCCATCGCCGGCGGCGCCGACGCCGCCCGTTTCAGGATCGACGCCGCGACCGGGGCGCTGGTCTTCGTTTCCGCTCCGGACTTCGAGCTGCCGGCGGATGCGGGGGGCGACAATGTCTACGACGTCGTCGTCTCGGCGAGCGACGGGGCGTTCACCGCCACCCAGGCGATCGCCGTGCAAGTCGGCAACGTCAACGAAGCGCCGGTCATCACCTCGAACGGGGGCGGCAGCGGCGCCTTCCTCACGGTCGCGGAGAATGGCACCGCGGTCACCTTGGTGCGCGCGGTCGATCCGGACGAAACGGCGGCCACCTACTCTATCGTGGGCGGCGCCGATGCGGCCCGATTCACGATCGACCCGCAGACCGGCGCCCTCCAGTTCATCGCAGCGCCTGATTTCGAAATGCCCGCCGACGCCGACGGCGACAATGTCTACGCCGTGATCGTTCGCGCCGGCGACGGCCAGTATTGGGACGAGCAGGTGCTGAGCGTCTCGGTCACCAACGTGCGTGACGGCAACAACGTCACCGGCACGTCGGGCAACGACTCGATTTCGGGGTCGAGCCTCAACCTCGCACTGCGCACGTCCAACGAGGAGGATATTGTGTACGGCCGGGATGGCCACGACAATATCCACGGCATGGCCGGCGACGACGACCTCTACGGCGAGGGCGGTAACGACACCCTCGTCGGCGGGGCCGGCGCGGACCGGCTGTTCGGCGGGCTGGGGAAGGACCAGTTCACCTACAACGCCGTCTCCGACTCGACCGCCTCGGCGCCCGACCTGATCCTCGATTTCAGCCGGGCGCAGGGCGACAGGATCTCGCTGAGCGCGATCGACGCCAACAGCCTCGTGAGCAGCAACCAGGCCTTCACCTTCATCGGTTCGGCGGCCTTCTCGAACGTGGCCGGCCAGCTGCGCTACGAGACTTCGGGTGGGATGACGACCGTCTACGGCGACGTCAACGGGGACGGCGTGGCGGATCTCCAGATCCAGCTTTCCGGGACGATCGCGCTGGTCGCTTCGGACTTCATCCTCTGACCGAAGAGGCGCTTCCGCACGGGCGCAAGCGCCATTTCCGCCGCAGGCTCGCGCTCAGACCGAATTTCCGGCCAACTCGAGGATCGCCGCCCATTCCTCGTCCCGCACCGGCGCGACGGAGAGGCGCGACTGGCGAATCAGCTCCATCTTTGCGAGCCGCTGATCTCCCTTGATCGTCTTCAGGGTCACCGGCTCGAGCGCCCGCACCGGCTCTACCGCGACCGAGACCCAGTCCGGATCCTTCGGATCCGGTTTCCCGTCCCGGACGATCCGCATGATGCCGGCGACGGAGCGCTGGTCGCCGCTATGGTAGAAGAACGCCTCGTCGCCGGCCTTCATCGCCCTCAGGTGGAGACGGGCGGCCGGGTTGCGGACGCCGTCCCATTCGGTGCCGCCGTCGCGGACGAGGTCGTCCCAGCTATAGCTGCCGGGCTCGGATTTCATCAGCCAGTAGGCCATAAGTCGCGCTCCTCCGCCGCAAGCGTAGATTTTTACCGCGCGGCACGCCACAAGGAGCCGCATGCGAGCGCCCATCTTCATCCTGTGCCTGGCCCTGTCGGGCTGCGGCGACCCGGCGGCCGTACCCAATCGGGCGGCGGAGCAGGAAGAGATTCCGGAAACCGCGGTGGTGACACCGGGCTCGCGGCCGGTGCGGATCGGTGAGCTCGGAGCGAATTTCCGGGCGTGCAGCGCTGCCGGGACCACCCGCAACCTCAAGGCCGGCGAGGCGCTCCCGGTGCGCTCGGCGCCGTTCGAGAATGCGGACCCAAGCGGCAGCGTGGCTTCGCGCGCCAGCTTCTTCATCTGCACGCGCAGCCACGACCAGAAATGGTTCGGAATCGTCTATGACGAGGACGGCACGCTCGCTGAACGCTGCGGAGTCTCGGAGCCGGTGACCCGGCGGCTCGACTATGAGGGGCCGTGCCGCTCGGGCTGGGTGCAAAGCGCCTTCGTGAAGGTGATTGCGGGGGAGCAACCGGAGCCGGCGAATCCCGGCGACAGGGCGAACGTTTCGGAGCCGGTCAATTCCGCCTCTCCAGGTACCTGAAAAATATGATTTTTTAGAAAAGTTCCGGGCAAATACGATTTTTTCTTCGCTGTGTCCCCGGAGTCACACGGCTCATCGCTTCGTCGCTGCCCATGGGTTGCTAACCCGGATCAGTTCGACCATCTGCCCCTCAGCTTAGTAGCGAGAGCGGGTCCGCCGCAGCCGATTAGCGGCCGGCGGGAGCTCGAGACGGGGGGCGATCAGGGGATGCGGTTCTCGCATCCGGGGGATCAGCCGGCCGCATGTAAAAAGAGACTAGATGAACCGGATCGTTCGCGCCGCGGGCTTCGCCGCGGCTGCCTTTGCGCTCGTCGCTGGGGCCAGCTACTCCGACCCCGCCAGCGCCGGCGAAACCGCCGCCAAGGCTCCGGCCGCCGTCACCGACCAGGCGGCCCCGGCGTCGACCATGACCGATCCCAGCCTTTTCTCCAAGATGTGGGCAAGCGTCACCTCGCTGGTGACCCCGAAGCCCGAAGCCCCGGCCCCGGAGGCAGCCTCGCCGGCGCAGCCGCTCGCCGACCTCGTCCTCGCCTATGCCGGAACCCAGACCGGCGACCGCGAGATGGAATGCCTTGCCAACGCCGTCTATTTCGAGGCCCGAAGCGAGCCGATCGAGGGCCAGCTCGCCGTCGCCGAGGTGGTTCTGAACCGCGCTGCCTCCGGCCGCTACCCGACCGACCTGTGTGCCGTCATCACCCAGAAGGCGCAATTCTCCTTCATCCAGGGCGGCCGCTTCCCGCGCGCCGACCGCGACTCCCAGGCCTGGAAGAAGGCCGTCGCCATCGCCAGCATCGCCCGGCAGAAGCTGGCCGATACGCTTCCCTCCAGCGTGCTCTGGTATCACGCCACCTACGTCTCGCCGAGCTGGGGCAAGCGCCTCACCCGCCAGACCCAGATCGGCCTCCACATTTTTTACAGCTAGGTAGCGCTCCTTCGATCCGGGCCTTGCCAGGCTCAGTCCCTGCTCAGGATGAGCGTTCTCCACCGCTCATCCTGAGTAGCCGTTGAGCCTGCCGAACCGGCGCGTCGAAGGACGTATCGAACTTCACCCCGCCTCCTTCAAAGTCCTGAACGTCACCGAATAGCGCAACGTCTCCAGCTGCGGGATGCTGTGCTCCCATCCGTTCCGCGCCTCGCCGCGCAGAAGATAGGCGGAGCGGGGCTCGGCGGTGAGCGTGAAGCGCTCCCATTTCGACCCCACCCTTCGGCGGAAGCGCAAAGGAGCCGCGGCGAGCAGCGAGATTCCGACGACGTCTCCGAAGACCGGGCGGTCGCGGTGCCAGCCGATGCCGGCGCCGGGGGCATATTCGATCACCAGCGCATGGGCGAAGGCCTCGGCGGCGAGCCCCGCCAGCGCGGCGGCGCGGGCGCGCAGCGGCTGAAGCCAGTCGGGAAGGGGATCGGCCTCTCTCAGGCCGCTGCCGTCGAAGGCGTAGTGAAGGCCGAAGGAGATCGTTCGGCGGTGGCCGGTGAAACCGTGAAACTCGAACGGCTTCAAGGAAAGGGCCGCGATGCGCTCGGCAAGCGCGCCTTCCTCCTGCGCGCCGATGAAGTCCGGCGCGTAGGCCAGCCCCGCGGGCGCTGCTGCGGGCGCATTTTCGAACAGGCTCAGCTGCGGCTCGGGCATGAACGAACCTCCTCAATGGGTTCGGCTAGCGATTCGGTAATCATTTCTATGCGATAGGGCCATGAAACGCCGACCTGGGGGCCGAAATGCACGAACTCCGCTCAACGATCCTTTCCGGGGACGCCAAGCCGGCGAACCTCGTCGCTCGAAAGGCGAAGGCGAAGGAAGGGGCGAGCCCGAGCGGGCTGTCCAGGATCGCGATCAAGCGCGAGGAAGCGCGGATCACCAACCAGCGGCTCGAGGACCGCCTGCGCGGCGTCGTCGAGAGCACGACGATCGTCTTCCGCCGCCGCCGGCTGGAAGTCGGGGTGGTCAACGTCTCGTCGCGCGGTGCGATGATCCGGGCCGAGATCGAGCCTCGGATCGGCGAGCAGCTCGACATCCTGTTTGACGAAAAGAACCGCACCCGCTGCGTCGTGCGCTGGGTCCGCGAGGGCCGGGTCGGCCTGGAATTCGTCAATGAGACGATCTTCTGGACATCCGGTTCCTCGAACGGCCCGGCTTTCCAGCCCGAGAAGGCCGAATCGCCCGCGGTCCATGTGGTTTCCGAGCGCGAGCCGCGCCAGAAGCTGCTGCGCGCGGGGACGCTGTACTGGAGCGGCATCTCGATCCCGGTGCGGCTCCGCAACATCTCCGGCGGCGGCGCCCGGGTCGAGAGCGGCCGCGACCTCTGCGCGGGCGCGGAGGTCGAGCTCGATCTCGGTGAAGCCGGCTCCCAGGTCGCGGAGGTGCGCTGGTCGAAGGACGGCCAGGTCGGCCTCAGGTTCGCCCAATCGTTCGACATCGAATCGCTCGCGCCCTCGCATGTGGCCGAACGGCCGCCTGAAGTGCTCAAGCCCGCCTATCTCGAGACCGAGCTGCAGGCCGATTCGCCCTGGGCGGCGCGCTTCGAGAGGCTTTCGATCACCGACCTCAGCAGGATCGACCCAGAGCGCTGAGACGCCTCAGCCGGCGAACGAGCGCCAGAACAGCCCGAAGCCGATGAACAGGAAGCCGAACAGGGCCATCACCAGATAGATCGGCCCCGGCTTCCGCGTCTCGAGCACGCATTCCTCCGGCCTCTCCGGATTGTAGCGCACGATGGGGCTCGCCCCCACCGGATAGGGGGCGAGCGCGGCTTCCGCCTTCTTGCGGGTGGCGCTTCGGTAATTGCCGAAGCGCAGCCGCCGGCTGGTCAGCTCGCGACCCCCGGCCGTGTAGGCGTAGGTGACGACGGGGTTGTACCAGGTGCTGGTGCCGCCCTCCCGGTCGGTGGATTCCTCCTCGACGACCTCGCAGGAAAGCACCCGCCCCGTCGCCATCGGCCAGGTCTCCGCAGCTTTGGCTTTGCCCACCGCCCGGAAATGGGCGTAGCCGAAGCCCGCGACCCACAAGATGCCGATCAGCAACAGGCCGAAACCCACATATTCCATTGAAAACCCTCCCTTGGTCCGGCCGCCATTGAGCATCGGCACCGGCGGGGAGTAAAGCCCCCGGGACAAGGAGAGGCCAATGATCAGGCTCGTCGTCGCGCTGCTGGCATTCGTCTGGGCCGGAGCGGCGGCCGCCCAGGCCGATTATTCCGCCCGACTCGTCGAAGGGGACGCGGTCCTGCGCGACTTCCGCTTCCGAAGCGGCGAGCGGATGGCGCAGCTCAGGATCCATTATGCGACCCTCGGCACCGCGCGGCGGGACCCCACCGGCGCGGTGTCGAACGCGGTGATGGTGCTCCACGGTACCGGCGGCTCCGGGCGGCAGTTCCTCCAGCCGCAATTCGCCGGCGAGCTGTTCGGGCCCGGCCAGCCCCTCGACATCGCCCGCTATTACGTCATCCTCCCGGACAATATCGGCCACGGCAAATCGTCCAAGCCGAGCGACGGCCTGCGCATGCGATTCCCGAAATATGATTATGACGACATGGTCGAGGCGCAGCGGCGGATGCTTGCGGAGGGACTCGGGGTCCGCCGCCTTCGGCTGCTGATGGGAACCTCGATGGGGTGCATGCACATCTTCGTCTGGGCGCAGGAGCATCCGGATTTCGCTCGCGCCCTGATGCCGATGGCGTGCCTGCCGACCGAGATCGCCGGCCACAACCGGATGTGGCGCAAGCTGGCGGTCGAGGGAATCAGGAGCGATCCGGCCTGGGCCGGCGGCGATTATTCGAGCCAGCCGGTGCAGGGGCTTCGAACCGCCGTCAGCGTCCTTCAGGTCGCCGGCTTCGCGCCGCTCTACCTTCAAAAGGCCTATCCGACCCGCGAGGCGGCCGACTCCTACATCCTGGACCGGATCGCCAGGGACCTTCCGACTCGCGACGCCAACGACCTCATCTACCAGCTCGAAGCGTCGCGAACCTACAATCCGTGGCCCGGACTGGAGCGGATAAGGGCGCCGATGACGTGGGTGAACAGCGCCGACGATTTCATCAACCCGGCCGAATACGGAATCGCGGAGGACGCGGCGCGCAGGCTCAAGACCGGCCGCTACATCCTGATCCGGGCCACATCGGACACGCGCGGTCACGGCACCCACACCTGGGTCAAATTCTGGCGTCAGGAGCTGATCGATCTGATGGAGCGTACGGAAGGATAGGAGGCCTTCTTTGCGAGGAGCGTAGCGAAGAAGCGATCCAGTCCTGCGTCGGAGCCGCACTGGATTGCTTCGCTGCGCCCGCAATGACGGTCCGGCCTTAGCTTTGCCGCGTTCCGAGCCTAATAGAGCCTTATGCAGGAGACACTTCGCACCCTCGTCGCGGCCGAGCTGGCCGAGCCGGTCGATCCGCGGGTGGGCGCGACGGCGGCGGCGTTGGCTGCGCTTTATCCGGGCGCGGCGCGCGCCGTCCTCTTCTACGGGTCGTGCCTGAGGCAGCGCGAGCTCGACGGGCTGATGCTCGATTTCTACCTGATCGT
>DATHBY010000298.1:0-3329 GCA_035295885.1 Allosphingosinicella sp. | reverse complement strand
CCGCTCGCGCTCGGCGGGGGCGAGGGCTCGGCAGGTGCCGGGGTAAAGCGGGCCGTCGGGGCCGTGGGGGGCGGCGGCGCTGGCTGCGATCTCGGCGGCGATGGCGGAACGGGTGCAGAAGCAGGGGTAGGCAAGGCCGTCTTCCCGCAGGCGATCCAGAGCCTCGGCGTAGAGGGGCAGCCGCTCGGACTGGAAGATGATCTCGCCGTCCCACTCGATCCCAAGCCAGGCGAGATCCTCGATGATCCCGTCGACATGCTCGGAGCGGGAGCGGCCGGGATCGATATCCTCGATCCGGAGCAGGAAGGCGCCGCCCCGGCTTCGCGCGAAATCGTGGGCGAGCAGGGCCGAGAAAGCGTGGCCCAAATGCAACCGGCCGGTCGGGCTCGGCGCGAAACGGGTGACGAGCTTCATCGCGCCTCTTGACCCGGGGACTCGCCCCATGCTGTCATGGCGCCGTCACTCTCGAATGAGAGGGGCTTGGACAGGGGAGGGTCTCCCCGTCCTGGGTGCGACAGGCCGGGCGTTTCTCCTCGCAACGGACGAGGGCAGAAAAGCGGCGTATGTACCATCCCGACCTCCTCCGCCATCCGGACTCCTGCCCCGCCCTCGTTCTCAACGCGGACTACACGCCCCTGAGCTATTATCCGCTCAGCCTGTGGCCGTGGCAGACGGCGGTCAAGGCAGTGTTCCTCGAGCGGGTCGACATCGTCGCGCAGTATGTGCGCGAGGTGCACAGCCCGACGCGCACCCTGCAACTGCCGTCCGTGATCGCGCTCAGGCAATATGTGAAGCCGAGCGAGCATCCCGCCTTCACCCGGTTCAACCTGTTCCTTCGCGACCGGTTCGAGTGCCAATATTGCGCGAGCCCGGCGGAGCTCACCTTCGACCATGTCGTCCCGCGCGCCCAGGGCGGGCGCACGACCTGGGAGAATGTCGCCACCGCCTGCGCTCCGTGCAACCTCAAGAAGGGCGGGCGGACTCCGGCCCAGGCCCATATGAACCTCAACCGCCGCCCCTACCGGCCGACCAGCTGGCAATTGCAGGAGAATGGCAGGAGCTTCCCGCCCAATTACCTGCACGAGAGCTGGCGCGACTATCTCTACTGGGACATCGAGCTGGAGGCTTAGAGGGACGGCGTCGGTCGCCGCTCATCGTCATTTCCGGCGAAGGCCGGAATCCACGAACACGGACAGCCGAAACTTCACGCGGCGGTGTTTATGTATCCCGGCCTTCGCCGGAATGACGGTTCGGCCTGCGAGGCAACGGCCTAGGCGCAAAATCGTTACGCCCGCGATGCGCGATTTCTCACAGCTGCTCGACGGCCTCGTCTACACCCGCTCGCGCAACGGCAAATTGAAGCTGATCGGCGATTACCTCAGGCGCACGCCCGATCCGGACCGGGGCTATGCGCTCGCGGCGCTGACCGGCGAGCTCGACCTGCCCGGAGTCAAGCCGGCGGCGATCCGGGCGATCGTCGAGGAACGGGTCGATCCCACGCTTTTCTACATGAGCTGGGATTATGTCGGCGACATGGCCGAGACGGTGTCGCTGCTCTGGCCGAAGCGGATCGACCAGCCCGCCGAGATCGACGACGGCAGCCTGCGCATCGCCAAGGTGGTGGAGCGGCTGCAGACGCTGGGCCGCGCCGAGGCTCCGGGCGCGCTGGCGCGGATGCTCGACCATCTCGACGCCAGCGGCCGCTACGCCCTGCTCAAGCTGGCCACCGGGGAGCTCCGGATCGGGATCTCCGCCCGGCTGGCCAAGACGGCGCTTGCGCAGGCCTTCGGTCTCGACGTCGACGCGGTCGAGGAGGTCTGGCACGGGATCGGGCCGCCTTACCTGCCCCTCTTCGACTGGGCGGAGGGGCGCGGGGCGCAGCCGACGGCTGAGAACGTCCCCGTCTTCCGGCCCTTCATGCTCGCCCACCCGCTCGAGGATCTTCGGGTGTCGCTCGACGAATATGCGGCCGAGTGGAAATGGGACGGAATCCGGGTCCAGATCGTCCGCGCGGGCGGCGAGACCCGGCTCTACAGCCGCGCCGGGGACGACATCAGCCGAAGCTTCCCCGAGATCGCCGAAAGCTTCTCGGCCGACGGCGCGGTCGACGGCGAATTGCTGGTCAAGGGCGAGTTCCAGGGCGCCGACGCTCATGGCGGCGCGGCGGCCAGCTTCAACGCGCTCCAGCAGAGGCTGGGCCGAAAGCTCGTTTCCGCGAGGATGCTGAAGGACTTCCCAGCCTTCGTCCGGCTCTACGACATCCTCTTCGCGGGTGCGGAGGATCTTCGGCCTCTGCCTTGGGAGGAGCGCCGCGCCCGGCTTGCCGCCTTCGTTCCCGGGCTCGACCCGCAGCGGTTCGATCTCTCGGCGCTGATCGAGGCCGCCACCTTCGAAGAGCTGGAGGAGATACGCGCCGGCGCCCGCGACGCGGCGATCGAAGGCGTGATGCTGAAGCGCCGCGACAGCCCCTATATCGGCGGGCGCCGGGTCGGCCTCTGGTACAAGTGGAAGCGCGACCCGCTCACCGCCGATTGCGTCCTGATGTACGCCCAGCGCGGAAGCGGCAAGCGCTCCTCTTATTATTCGGATTTCACGTTCGGCTGCTGGACTCCGGAAGGCGAATTGCTCCCTGTCGGCAAGGCCTATTTCGGGTTCACCGACGAGGAATTGCTGTGGCTCGACCGCTTTGTGCGCAACCACACGGTCCAGCGCTTCGGGCCGGTACGCGAGGTTGAGAAGAGCCTCGTCCTCGAAGTCGCCTTCGATTCCATCCACGCCAGCAAGCGCCACAAGTCCGGGCTCGCCATGCGCTTCCCGCGAATCTCGCGGATCAGGACCGACAAGCCCGCTGCCGAAGCCGATACGATCGAGGGAATGATGCGGCTGGTCACGTAGGGACTGCGCGTCAATTAACTTTCGAACGCCCCTTTTCTCGTTTTGGAACGGTAGAATTCGGGGGGCTGACATCGCCACCCGGGCGGCGCAGTGGGCAGGCTAGGTGGAGCGCCAGTAACCGGCTCCCCTCCTTTTTTGAAGGATTTACGGCGATGGCGAGCTTCATTCTTGAAACCAGGGAAGAGACTTTCACCCACGATCCGCAGCATCGCGGCTATTGTGTCGCCTATCGCGAGAACGAGGTGAATCACTGCCCGGGCTGCGGCCGCACCCACTGGTATGTCGGGCGCTTCTCGGCCGAGTGCGGCTTCTGCGCGACGGCGCTGCCGCTGGTCGCAGCGACCAGCCGCGGCTCCGGCACCCACAGCCGCGGCCACCGGCCGATGGTGCTCAGCGAAGCGGCCTAGCTGAATTCCTCCCCTGCAAATGCAGGG
>DATHBY010000297.1:0-2688 GCA_035295885.1 Allosphingosinicella sp. | reverse complement strand
AGGTCGCGGTGACTTCGGCAATCGGGCTGTCAGCCCGCTGCGTCATGTGGTGGAGGTTGACGGGCTTGCCATCCGGTCCAAGCGGGGCGAGACCCCGACCCATGCGTTGCAAGTTGGAGCGCCCACGACTGTCAACGATCCCGGGATCGATCAAGTCGTTGCGCTGGTAAACCCGAACTCCGTTGAACTCGGTACGACGTGTCCAAAATTTTGCTTGTGTACGGCTCGTGTTCGCCCCTGCACCGGCGGTGCCTCCCACATCGTCCAACTTGTTCAGAGCACGGATGCGGCCCATGCTCGCGAGTTGGAGCGCGGCCTCCGAGGCTCCAATGTTGCCCTGCGCATAATCAAGGGCAGTTTGGCCCGCCGCCAGGAATGGGTTTACGTTAGCGCCAATTCGTACGTATTCCTGCCCGAAAGCCCGTAACTGGGTCATCAGGCCGGATTCCATCGACTGTCGGATCAGATCCAAACCCCCATCCACGATCCTTAGACTTTGCGCGTAGCGCTCCCCGAAGACGGCATCCTGCGCGAAGATCGCTAGTGTGGATCGGGCCATTGCCAGCTTGGACCCGGTCGGATCGCTCAGGAAGGCTAAGGAAACCAAGTCCTTTCCCAGATCCGTATAGGCTTGGGCGCCGCCATGGACGCCTCCTAGATACTCCTTGGCGAATGCTATGCCTGCGTCGCGTCGCCAGGCGCCCGAATAGTCGCCCACCGCCACGCCGGCGAGGAAGGTCAGCGACGTAGCATCTCCCTTCGTAGCCCCGGTGAATGCGCCATGGCTATTCATGATCCGGTCGGTGCTCCCTGCGAGGGCTTGGTCGATAGCCAAATTGCGGTGCATCTCTGCTTCGATTTCTGCATCCGTGACCACGCGCCGCCGTCCCGTGATCACGATGCCGCCGTCCGCTTGGCCAGCACTCCCCACTTGGCCGCCTCCCAAGCCCGGGGTCGGCTCGGCCGCGCCCACTGGCGTCACGCCTGGCGCCGCCAGCGCGTCTCCGCCCGCGTGGAAGGATTCGTGCCTCGCGGCGCGCTTGTGCATTGCTCCGGTGACCGCGTCGGTGAGCATGTTGCCGACCGTGCGGCCGATCACGTCGGGCAGCACCGCCATGATGTTGTCGCCGAAGCTGGTGCCGGTGATCACCGACCGGGTCGCGGCGCTGGCGATGCCGTCGGCCATGGTGCGCAGTATCATGCCGCCGGCGTCGGGGACGCGGATCTGGCTGCCGATGCCGGCGCTGATGCCGGCGGCGGCAACTCCGGCGAAGTCGAACTTCTTCTGCAGGCCGGTGGCGACGCCGATCCCCTGGCTGACCGCGGTCGAGGTTGCCGCGGTGAGGCCGGCTTGCAAAGATGCGCTGCCGATGCCGCTGAACACGCCGCTTGCGCCGATGCCGGCGGTCACCTGCGAAGTCACCACGCTCATCGCCAGGCTCTTCCAGCTGAAGCCGTTCTGCGTGCCGATGAGGTTGGCGAAGCCCTGGGTGACGAGATTGCCGCCGATCGGACCCAGGAAGTGGCTCGCCACCGCTGCCACCGCGACGGTCAGCACCGCCCCCAGCATCCCGCACTTGTTGCCGTTCTTGGGCGGCTTGGCGGCGGTGGGGGAGAGGTCGCCGGCGGCGCGGTTGGGGTCGTAGACTTCGAAGGTCGAGGCGTTGTTGCGGATGTTGGTGACCTTGGCCGGTACGATCAGGCTGGTGCCGGCGGCGAGCGACTCCCCGCCCGCCAGGCCGTTCGCCTCGGCAAGCATGTACCACAAAGAGGAATCGCCCCAGGCGGCCGCGGCGATCGACTGCAAGGTGTCGCCGTCGCGCACGGTGACGCGGCCGTCGGTGCCCTGCATGCCGTTCGACACCGGGCTGATCGGATCGTAGCCCGAGCCGCCGAACTGGCCCGCGCTCATCCCCGTCGCCTGGTTCCAGCGGAACGGCGCAGGGTTGGGGTTGCTGGACCAGTTGCGGATGCGCAGCGACTGCGAATAATCGATCCGGCTGGGATCGGAATTGCCGTTGTTGCTGTTCTCGCCGATCTGCATTCCGTCGAGGAAGTAATAACGGTCGAGCGGATTGGACGGAGCCGCGCTGGCCTCTAGCCGCTCCAGCACCTGCCCGCCCGGCGCGCTGGCGAAGCTCACCGCCCGGTCGCGGTCGTCGTCGATCTTCACCCAGGCCAAGCGGCCCTGGCCGTCATAGGTGTAGGTGGAGGTCCACAGGTCGTTGGAGCCGTTGGCGGTGTCCTTGTCGAACACCGTCGTCTTGACCCGCGCATCGTCCCAGCGCTCATAGGTGTAGCTGGTCTTCGACGTGGTGTTCGAGGTCTCGACGTTGTTGTAGTCGCGCCGGCTGGTGTTGTTGGTGGTCCAGTTGAGCAGACCGGTGACGGCGTCGTAGCTGTTGACGGTAGCGGTGACGTCGATGACCGAAGCGCCGCCGGTGCCGGTGGTGGACTTCTGGCGCACCGTTTCCTGCGTCACCCGCCCGGCGGCGTCGTAAAGGATGCCGAAGCGGCTGCGTTCGGTGCCGGATCCGACCATCTCATTATATTCGGTGATCCGGCCCATCGCGTCGCGCGCATTGAAGGCGACGCGAATGTCGGCGCCGATCGTGCCGTTGGCGGTGGTGTGCGCGCTGGTGTCGCTGATCCGGACGACGTTGTAGCCTTCGTCGGCGAAATCGATGG
>DATHBY010000296.1:0-6672 GCA_035295885.1 Allosphingosinicella sp. | reverse complement strand
CGATCGATCCGGCGCGGGATCAGAGCTACTTCCTGTTCGCGACCACTCGCGAGCAGCTCGACTATCTGCGGTTCCCGCTCGGCGGCCTGCCCAAGCCGGCGGTGCGCGAGATCGCCCGCGAGCTCGAGCTGGTGGTAGCCGACAAGCCCGACAGCCAGGACATCTGCTTCGTCCCCAACGGCGATTATGCCTCGGTGGTGAAGAAGGTCCGGCCCGAGGCGGCTCGGCCCGGCGAGATCGTCGATCTGGAGGGCCGGGTGCTCGGCGGCCATCGCGGCCTCATCCACTTCACCGTCGGCCAGCGCCGCGGGCTCGAAATCGGCGGCCAGGCCGAGCCGCTCTACGTTGTCCGGCTCGAGCCGGACGAGCGGCGGGTGGTGGTCGGCCCCAGGGCGGCGCTCGCGGTCCGGGCGGCGCGCCTCTCCGGCCTCAACTGGCTCGGCGAGAACCAGCGCGAGGGCCTCGCCGCCAGGGTCCGCTCGATGGCTCGGCCGGCGGCGGCTTCATTCGACGGCGAGTGGCTCCGCTTCGAGGCGCCTGAATTCGGAGTGGCGCCGGGGCAGGCGGCGGTACTCTACGACGGGTCGCGAGTGCTCGGCGGCGGCTGGATCGAGGAGACGGCGGCCCTGCGGGCGGAGACCCTTGCCGCCGCATAGAGGGCCGTTCCGGCCGCCACCAGGATAAGCAGCATCCGCCAGCTCTCGAAGCTCGACTGGGAGGCGGCCCAGATGCAAACCGCGATGGCCGCGATCATCATGATCCACACCGTCGTCCCGGCGGAGGCTGGAGCCCCGGCGGAGGAATGCGGGTGCTCTTCACCTCCCGGGGTCCCGGCCTTCGCCGGGACGACGGGCCTGGCCAGGGACGCGATGCTGATCGAATAGACGAACATGCGCGCCAGGGTCGACACCACGGCCAGCCAGACGAAGCTGCCGCTGAGCGCAAGCACGGCGATCAGGGCTCCCATGAACGCGATCGAGTTGGCGGGCGTTGCATAGCGCGCGCTGACCCGGCCGAACCAGCCGGGGAGCAGCGCGTCGCGGCCCATCGCATAGCTTGTGCGCGAGGTGCCGGTGAGCCCGCCGCCGATGTTGCCGAGCAGCGAGAAGACCGCCGCCGCGACGAGCAACAGCCCTCCCGCGGGCCCCATCAGCGTCTTGCCGAACTCGACCATCGGCGCGTCGCCCCCCGCGCCGGGCTCCATCACCGCGACGTAGGAGAGCTGGACGAGGAAGTAGAGCAAAGCGGTTCCGCCGATCGTGGCGAGGAGGGCGCGCGGGATGTTGCGCGTGGGATTGGCAGTCTCGCCGGCCGGGGTGACGCTGTTCTCGAAGCCGATGAAGGCATAGAGGATGAGCAAAGCGGCGGCCTCGAGGTCGGAGAAAGGCGGCGCTCCGGACGGGGCCTCGATCGCCCCGCCGGCCATGACCAGCCCGAGGATCGCCACGAACACCAAAGGCGCCGCCTTGAGCAGGGTGAGGGCGTCGATCAGCTGCACTGCGCGCTTCACTCCGACGATGTTGACCCAGATGAGCAGCCCGCAGACGGCGAGGATGATCGCGGCGCGCGGCAGCCCGCCGCTGAGCGCCGGCCACAGGACGGCGAGATAGGTGACCAGCACCGTCAGGTTGGCGGCCAGTGCCGTGGCACGGGCGACATAGTAGATCCAGCCGGCCTGGAAGGCGATTGCGGGCCCGAAGGCGGCGGCGTAGACGACGGGGCCTCCGGAGAGGGGATGCCGCGCGGCCACCCGGGCGAACGGCAATGCGACGACCAGCACGAGCAATCCGAACAGGGGGAAGAGGAACGGGCTGAAGTCGCCGAAGCGCCCGTAGAGCGTCCCCGGCAACGCGAAGATGCCCGCCCCGACCATGCCGTTGAACGAGAGGAAGGCCGAGCCGAGGAAGCCGATGTCGCGGCGGAGGGGTTCGTCCCGGGTCGCGCTCACTCGTTTCTCCGCCCTTGCTCGGCGCAGAGTGTGGCGGGGCGTCCGCAAAGAGGCAAGCGCCGTTCGAGCCGGCCGCCTCCGTCATGCTGAACCTGTTTCAGCATCCAGCGTCGAGCCGCTGTGCAGGCGGCGGCCTGGACCCTGAAACAAGTTCAAGGTGGGCGCGTAGCCCCGAGTTGGCGCCAGGCACCTGGCGCTTGCTCCCAGCGGATTGATACAACCGGCTAACTTCAATCAACTCGCTTCCAGTGGCCGGTCGCCGCGCTCCTGTGATAGCAACGCTTCCGGGATTGGGGGGAAATTGCAGAGGCTCGTCACCATCGATTTGCCGCGGCGTCTGTCGCGTCGGCTGCCGAGGCCGGTGACTGAGCTCGCCGTCGGCGCCGGCGTGACCGCCTTCTTCATCGCCCTTCGGCTGGCGCTGGCGCCGCTCCTCGGCGAGGTGGCGCCCTTCGCGCTGGGAATCGTTGCGGTCGTGATCGCCGCCCTTGTCGGCGGCTGGCGCAGCGGCGTCGTCTCGATGGTGCTCGGGACCGGCCTCATCTGGTTTCTGGTGCTGCCGCCGATTCGAAGCTTCGAGCTCGAAAGCGCGTCGGCCGCACTTACGCTCGCGGCCGGCACCTTCACCGAGGGTGTGATCCTCCTCGCCCTCATCCTCTACCAGCGCGAGGTCCGCGCCGGGCAGCTCGAACGGACCCGCCGGATCAACTTTCTCGGTCATGCCCTCAAGGAAATGGACCACCGCACCAAGAACAATTTCCAGATCGTCACCAGCCTGCTCACCCTTCAGGCGAACCGCTCCCCCAGCGAGGAGGTCAGGGCGGCCCTGGGCGAGGCCGCGGAGCGGCTCAAGGCGGTCGCCGCCGTCTACGACGCTCTTGCGCCGAGCAGCCAAGGGCTCGCCATGGTCCGGCTCCAGGACCAGCTTCAGGAGATATGCGACCAGATCAGGCGCGGAATCATGCCGGAGGGAATCTCGCTTACGACCGAGCTGGAGCCGATCCTGGTGCCGCACGAGAGCGCCGTGGCGATCGGGATCATCGTCAACGAGCTCGTCACCAACGCCTGCAAGCACGCTTTCGGCGAAGGCGGCGGCTCGATCCGCGTGAAGGCGTGGCGCGACGACGGCGCCGCCTTCGTCGAGGTGGCGGACGACGGCAACGGCTTCGTCGCCGGCGCCGCCAAGCCCGGCCTGGGCAGCCGCCTGGTCACCGCCTTTCTCCAGCGGCTCAAGGCGCGGAGCGACGTCCAGTCCTCGCCCGAGGGGACCATCCATCGCGTCCGGGTCCCGCTCGCTCACTGATGGCGGCCCGAAGCGCCGGAATCCTGCTCTACCGGCGCGATCCCGACGGCCTGCGCCTGCTGCTCATCCATCCCGGCGGCCCTTTCTGGCGCGGCAGGGACGAAGGGGCGTGGATGATCCCGAAAGGCATGGTCGAGCCGGGCGAGGATCCGCTGGCGGCCGCAATGCGCGAGTATGAGGAGGAGCTTGGCGCGAAGCCGCGAGGCGAGCCGCGGGCGCTGTGCACGGTCCGGCAGGCGGGCGGCAAATGGGTGGAGGCGTTCGCGCTGGAGGGGGATTTCGACCCTGCCGAGCTCGAGAGCAACGAATTCACGATCGAATATCCGCCCGGGAGCGGCAGCTTCCGCGCCTTCCCGGAGGTCGACGAGGCGCGCTGGTTCACCCTCGAGGAGGCGCGGGCGAAGATATTGAAGAGCCAGGCGCCGATCGTCGACGCTCTGGAGGCGCTGCTGAGGCCCCTCGCCGGCGGGAAGCTGGAGGGGTAAATCAGAAGCTGAGCATCCCCTCCATCACCGTCACGCACCTCCCCCCCAATATCGCTCGGTCGCCTTCCAGCCGGCAGCCGACATGGCCGCCGCGCCGGCTCGCCTGGTAGGCGGTGAAGTGGTTGCGGCCGAGGCGGGCGGTCCAATAGGGGGTCAGCACCGAATGGGCGGAGCCGGTCACGGGATCCTCGTCGATGCCCGCGGCCGGAGCGAAGACCCGGCTCATCACGTCGGTCGACGAGCCGGGGGCGGTCACGATGGTGAGGATGTCCCCCTCGGCCGCTAGGGCGCGGAAATCCGGGGCGAGGGCGAGGACGTCGGCTTCCCTTTCGAGCACGACCAACGCGTAGCGGCCCGGATGCCAATGAGTCTCCGCCGTCTCGAGCCCGAGCGCCGCCAGGACCCGCGGCAGCGATTTGGGCTGCGGCGGGTAAGCGGGCAGCGACAGGCTGTAGGCCTCGCCGTCGCGGGCGACCTCGAGCGGCCCGGCCTTGCGGGTGCTGAAGCGCACCCGGTCCCGCTCGCCGATCAGGACGTGCCCGCTCGCCAGGGTCGCATGGCCGCAAAGGACGACCTCGACCGTCGGAGTGAACCAGCGCAGCTCGTAATCGGCCTCGCCGTCCGCGGCGGGGACGGTGAAGGCGGTTTCGGAGAGATTGTTCTCCATCGCGATCGCCTGGAGCGTCTCGTCCGGCAGCCATGCCTCCAGCGGAAGCACCGCCGCCGGGTTGCCGGTGAACGGCCGGTCCGCGAAGGCGTCGACCTGGACGAGTCGAAGCTGGGGCATTCGGTCTCCTTTTCGTTCCGCTCATCTGAGCCGGGGCTGAGCCTGGCGAAGGACCCCGTATCGAAGGACCGTCAGCCTGTCTCGCCCGACGTCAGATCCGTCTCCGCCAGCTTGTTGCCGGGCTGGTCGACCTGGCCTTCGGGGTCGATGTGGATGAGGATCTCGACGCCCGGGAACTCGGCCTCGAGCTTGTGCTCGACCTCGTCCATCACCCGGTGCGCCTCGGCGACGCTCATTTGCGGGTCGACCCAGACGTGGAACTGGACGAAATCGTGCGCTCCGCTGGTGCGGGTCCGGAGGTCGTGAAGGCCCTTGAGCGCCGGGTGGCGGGCTGCGACCTCGACGAATCGGCGGCGCTTCTCTTCCGGCCATTCGCGGTCCATCAGCTGGTCTACGGCGCGGCTCGAGGCCCGCCAGGCCCCCCAAAGCAGCCACAGGGCTATGAGCATTCCGAACAGCGGATCGGCGCCGGTGAGGCCGAGATACTGGTCGAGGATCAGTGCGGCGATGACCGCCAGGTTGAGCAGCAGGTCGCTCTGGTAATGGACGTGGTCGGTCTCGATCGCGACGGAGCCGGTGCGGGCGATGACCCGGCGCTGGTAGGCGAGCAGCCCGAGGGTGGCGAGGATGGCGACGATCGAGACTGCGATGCCATATTCCGCATTGGCCGTCTCCCCCCGGCCGAGCAGTCGGTCGACGGCGCGCCAGCCGATGCCGAGCGCGGAAAAGGCGATGATTCCGACCTGGGCGAGCGCCGCCAGCGCCTCCGCCTTGCCGTGGCCGAAGCGATGCTCGCGATCGGCGGGCGCGGCGGCGACATGGACCCCGTAGAGGGTGATCAGCGAGGCGAGCAGGTCGAGGCCGGTGTCGGCGAGCGAGCCGAGCATTGCGACGGAGCCGGTCGCCCACGCCGCATAGCCCTTGAGCAGAAGCAGAAACAGGGCGATAACAACGCTCGCGAGCGCCGCCCGGGTGGTCAGCGTCTCATGGGCCTCGTGAGTCGGGTGGGCCGGGTTCACGGGTAGAGCAGCCCCTCGCTCCAGCCCTCCCCGTCGCGGGTGAAGAGTAGGCGCTCGTGCAGGCGGTGGGCTCGGTCGCTCCAGAATTCGATCCGCTCCGGAGCCACCCGCCACCCCGACCAGCGCGGCGGCCGAGGCACCTCGGCGCCCTCGAAGCGGCTGCGCACCTCCTCGTAGCGGGCTTCGAAAGTGGCCCGGGAGTCGAGCGGGCGCGACTGGTCGGACGCCCATGCGCCGAGCTGCGAATCGCGCGCGCGGGTGGCGAAATAGGAGTCCGCCTCGGCGCCGGTCACCGGCTCCACGGGCCCCTCGATCCGCACCTGGCGGCGAAGCGACTTCCAGTGGAAGAGCAAGGCGGCGCTGGGGTTGGCGGCCAGCTCCTCCCCCTTGCGGCTGTCCAGATTGGTGTAGAAGACGAAGCCTCGCTGGTCATGGCCCTTCATCAGCACCATTCGCGCCGACGGCCGCCCTTCGGCGTCGGCGGTGGCGAGCGCCATTGCGGTGGGGTCGTTCGGCTCGGCGAGTCGCGCTTCCGCCAGCCATTCCTCGAACAAAGCGTGGGGGTCGGTGGGCATGGCGGTTCCTTGCCGTTTGTCCCGCCCAGGCACAAGCGCCCCTCCGTCATCCGGCGAAAGCCGGGACCTCAGGTCAAGAAGTCCCGGCGCGCCTCCGCGAGGTCCCCGCTGTCGCCGGAATAACGCTTGCGCGCACCCGGTGCGTTACCCATCTGACACAGCGTAGCCGCAACGCAACAGTGGACATTTGCGGCGGTCTGGAGAACGAAGCGGGCGATGGCGGATCTCTATTCACAGCTGGGCGTGAAGCGCGACGCGGGCGAGGCCGAGATCAAGAAGGCCTATCGCAAGCTCGCCAAGGAGCTTCATCCCGACAAGAACAAGGGCAACCCCAACGCGTCGGAGCGCTTCTCCCGGGTCACCCGCGCCTATGACATCCTCACCGACAAGGACAAGCGCGCCCGCTACGACCGCGGCGAGCTCGACGAGGACGGCAATCCGCGCTCGCCCTTCGGCTTTGGCGGCGGCGGCCCGACTCGGCCGGGCGCCGGGCCGGGCGGGCCCGGCTTCGGCCGCTCCCCGGGCCCCGACTTCGGCGGCGGCGAGGAGATCGAC